>NZ_JAGMUE010000183.1:2898-118527 GCF_019049165.1 Streptomyces sp. AC627_RSS907 | reverse complement strand
CCCCGTCTCCCTGTCTCCCCGCCTCCCCGTCCCCCCGCCTCCTGCCCAGGTCACGCTCCGGAAGCAGTCCCCGCGGACACGGACCGCGAGCGTTTCTTTAGGCGGTCGATGGTGTACGGAGACATCGTGGTGGCGGCCGTGCCGGAGTCGGCGTGGCCGGTACCCACCCACCCGGTCGTGCCCGGCCTCGGGCAGGTCCCCGCCAGGAACCGGCAGTCGCGAGCAACAACCAAGGAGTGCGCAGCGTGTCCTCTCTCTTCCCGGCCCTCTCCCCGGCCCCGGCCGATCCCCCGGACGACCGCCCCGCCCTGCGGTTCGGCGAGCGCTCACTGACGTACGCCGGACTCGCCGCCGCGGCCGGTGCGACGGCCGGCAGGATCGGGGCCGCCGGACGGGTCGCCGTCTGGGCGGCCCCGGCGATGGAGACCGCCGTCGCCGTCGTGGCCGCGCTGCTGGCCGGAGTGCCCGCCGTACCGCTCAACCCGAAGTCCGGCGACAAGGAGCTCGCGCACATCCTGTCCGACAGCGAGCCGTCGCTCGTCCTGACGCCCCCGGGCAGCGAACTCCCGCCCGCCCTGGCCGCCCTGGAGCGCGTCGACGTCGACGTCCACGCCACCGGGCCCGTCCCCGAGGAGCACGCCGGCGACGGCGACCCCGCCCTGGTCGTCTACACGTCCGGCACCACCGGCCCGCCCAAGGGCGCCGTCATCCCCCGGCGCGCGCTCGCCGCGACCCTGGACGCGCTCGCCGACGCCTGGCGGTGGACCGGCGAGGACGTGCTGGTGCAGGGGCTGCCGCTGTTCCACGTGCACGGGCTGGTGCTGGGCATCCTCGGTCCGCTGCGGCGCGGCGGGTCGGTGCGGCACCTGGGCAGGTTCTCCACCGAGGGCGCGGCGCGCGAGCTGAACGACGGCGCGACCATGCTGTTCGGGGTGCCGACGATGTACCACCGGATCGCCGAGGCCCTGCCCGGCGACCCGGAGCTGGCGAAGGCGCTGACCGGGGCCCGGCTGCTGGTGTCCGGGTCGGCCGCGCTGCCCGTGCACGACCACGAGCGCATCGCCGCCGCGACCGGACGCCGGGTGATCGAGCGGTACGGCATGACGGAGACCCTCATGAACACCAGCGTCCGGGCGGACGGCGAGCCGCGTGCCGGGACCGTGGGCGTGCCGCTGCCCGGGGTGGAGCTGCGGCTCGTGGAGGAGGACGGCACGCCGATCGCGGCGCTGGACGGGGAGAGCGTCGGCGAGATCCAGGTGCGCGGCCCGAACCTGTTCACCGCGTACCTGAACCGCCCGGACGCCACCGCCGCCGCCTTCACCGAGGACGGTTTCTTCCGCACCGGCGACATGGCGGTGCGCGACCCCGACGGCTACGTCCGCATCGTCGGCCGCAAGGCCACCGACCTGATCAAGAGCGGCGGGTACAAGATCGGGGCCGGCGAGATCGAGAACGCGCTCCTCGAACACCCGGGGGTGCGGGAGGCCGCCGTCACCGGGGAGCCCGACCCGGATCTGGGCGAGCGGATCGTGGCGTGGATCGTGCCGGCCGACCCCCAGTCGCCGCCCGCCCCGGAGGTCTTGGCCGACCACGTCGCCGGGCGGCTCGCCCCGCACAAGCGGCCCCGTGCCGTCCGGTACCTCGACGTCCTCCCCCGCAACGACATGGGGAAGATCATGAAGCGGGCGCTGACCCATGACTGAGCGCCTGTCCGCACGCGAGTTCCTCGCCCTGCTCACCGACGACTTCACCGAACTGCCCCGTCCCGAGGGGCCCTGGGAGCCCGACGGCCCGCTCGGCTGGCACGGCTACGACGCCTCGCGCGCCCGCGCCGCCGACCGCACCGGCGAGGAGGAGTCCGTCGTCTGCGGCACCGCGCACGTCGAGGGCGCCCGGGCCGTGCTGCTCGCCTTCGAGTTCGGCTTCCTCGGCGGCTCCCTGGGCCGGCGGACCGGCGACCGGCTGGAGGCCGCGTACACGTACGCCCGGGAACACCGGCTGCCGGTCGTGCCGTTGGTCGCCACCGGCGGCAGCCGGATGCAGGAGGGGATGCTCGCGCTGACCCAGCTCCAGCGGGTGGCCCGGCAGTCGGCGCTCACCCGCGAGGCCGGGCTGCCGCAGATAGCCGTGCTGCGGGACCCGGCCACCGGGGGCGGCTGGGCGACCCTGGGCGCGGGCGCCGACGTGGTCCTCGCGCTGCCCGGCGCCCAGGTCGGCTTCGCCGGCTCGCGGGTCCGGCCCCCGGACGCCGACCCGGCGGCGTACACGGCCGAGGCGCAGGTGGCGGCGGGCAGCGCGGACGCCGTCGTACCGCCCGGTGAGCTGCGCGGCGCGCTGGGGCGGTGGCTGCGGCTGCTGACGGCGCCGTCCGGCGATCCCGCGCCGGTGCCCGCGCCGCTGGGCGCGAGGGACCTGCCGGCCGGCGGGTGGGACGCGGTCGTCCGGGCCCGCGCGCCCGAACGCCCCCGCGCCCGGACCTACCTGGACGCCTACTTCACGCACCGCGTCGCGCTCTCCGGCGACCGCTGCGGGGGCACGGACCCGGACGGCATGCTCTGCGGCTTCGGCGAGCACGCGGGGCGGACGGTCGCGTACGCCGCCCAGACGGGGACGGCCACCCGGCCCGCCGGGTACCGCACCGCGACCCGCCTGATCCGCCTCGCGGACCGGCTCGGCATCCCGGTGCTGACCCTGGTGGACACGCCGGGCGCGGCCAACGACGCGGAGGCGGAGCGGCAGGGGGTGGGCGCGGCGATCGCCGACCTGTTCGGCGCGGTGGCCTCGGTCCGCACCCCGGTCACCACGCTGGTGATAGGCGAGGGCGGCTCGGGCGGCGCGCTGGCGCTGGCCGCGCCCGGCAACACCTGGGCCACGCCGGACAGCTACTTCTCCGTCATCGCGCCGGAGCTCGCCGCCGCGATCCTGAAGCGCCCGCCCGAGGAGGTGCGGGCGACGGCCGGTCAGCTGCGGCTGCGGCCCCAGGACCTGGCCGAGCTGGGGGTGATCCGAACAGGCGATCAGATGTTCCCTGGAACAGGTGATCGTCGCTCAGAAGAGCGGATGTGACTGCCGGGACCAACGAGACTGACGGCGTGCGGGCAACGGGCTGCAGACCGTGGCCGACGCACATGTCCCACAACCGGTCCCACCATGCACAGCGCAAGGAGCTGCACGATCATGAACCTTCTCACCGACATCCTCGCCGGCCTCGCCCACTTCGTCGGCTGGCTGGTCTGACGGTCCGGGAGACACGACGGCGCCGCCTCCCCGTCCCAGGGAGGCGGCGCCGTCCGCGTGTCACCGCACGGCCACGGCCCGCACGATCTCCTGGGTGACCGAGCCGCCCCGGTCGTCACGTGCCGAGGCCCGCAGCGAGACGTGGCCGGCGCCGCGGGGCACGCTCAGCGTCCCGTACCAGGACGCCGCCCCGCCGCCGTCGCCGCTCAGCCGGACCCGCTGCCAGGTCGTCCCGTCGTCGTACGACACCTCCAGCGAGCCGCCGCCGACCGTCCCGGTGTCCGCGGCGCCCGCCACGTACCGCGCGCCGAGTCCGACCCGCAGCTTCCTCCCGCCGGGCACCTCGCCCGCGAGGTCGGTGCCGACGTCGAAGGAGAGGTTGATCAGGGGCAGGAAGGTCGGCCGGTCCTCCGGCGTGGCGGCCGAGCGGAAGGTCCACTCGGCGTGGCCCTTCGTCCCGTGCCTCCAGCGCCCCGGGTCGAGCGCGGTGTCGGTGACGAGCCGGTACGTGCGCTCGTCGGCCGGCGCGTCCCAGACGTAGGCGGCGGAACTCGGCCCCTGGTCGACCAGTTCGCCGTCCAGGTACACCGACGTCGTCTGCGACATCCCGCTGTCCTCGCTCCACACGTCGCCGAAGCCGGTGTGGTCGGGGCCGGAGTCGCCCCAGCCGGGGGCGTTGAACCGGAGCTGGTTGCCGGTGCGCTGCTGCCCCCAGCCGAGCCCGGTGCCGAGGTAGGGGTGCCAGACGGGCTTGAACCAGTCGAGCTCCGGGCGCGAGCCGCCCTCGTACCGGACCAGTCCGCCGCGCTGCTCCAGCGCGGCGCCGGCCCAGTCCACGGACTCGTGCCACAGCTGGCCGGGGCCGGTCGACACGTACTCGGTCCGCTCGACGGGGTAGTCGATCCGCTCCTTGAAGCCGAGGCCGACGGGGAAGCCGTCGGTGATCGAGTACCGGAACTCGCCGCCGCTCGCCGGCTCGGCGCCGTGGTACCGGGTGTGCACGGCGGCGAGGCCGCGTCTGCCGGGCTCGTAGGTCAGGTCCCGGTCGGGGATCGCGCCGGGGTGTCCCTCCGACAGGTCGTACACGTACGGCGTGTCGCGGGTGCCGGTCATGTCGACCCGGCCGGCCGCGCGCAGCCGGGCCGCGTCGGCTGCGGATACCGTGGCGATCTGGAGCGGCCGGTCGGCGTTGTCGTCCGTGCCCCACCACCGCATCAGCCGGCCGGGCGCGTCGTCGGTCACGAACAGCGCCTCGGCCCCCGCGTCCTGCGCGGCCCCGGCGAGGGCGGCCGGGTCGGTGCCGGCGGTGAGCCGGGCCAGGACCGCCTTGCCCCGGACGCCGGCGAACGGGCCGTCGCCGACGTCGGCCAGCGGCAGCCGCGTGCGGCCCTCGATCAGGGTGCCGCCCGGCTGGACCACGGCCTCGCCGATCCCCTTCACCTCCAACTGCGGCTTGCCCAGCCGCCACACGGTGCGGTACTCGAACTCGCCCTCGGTGACCTTCCCGGTGGGGGCGGCGAAGACGCTGTCGTACCTCAGGGGCACCTGGACCGCGCCGAACAGGTCGGCGCCGTTGGCGCTGCGGTCGTACTCCATGAGCAACTGCCGGGTCTCGGTGCGCCGGTCGACGTCCGCGCTGATCTCGCGCAGCTCACGGCCGTCGAGGGTGATCTCGCTGTCCCGGTCGAGGACGACCTCGGGCGCCGCGAGGAAACCGAGCCCCAGCGAGTCGGCGCCGTGGCTGCCGCGCACCTCGAGGAAGGTGGCCAGGCTGTACGAGCCGGGCGGCAGCCGCAGCCGCAGGGCGCCGGAGTCGCCGACGTACGCCGGAACGGGGTCCACGCCCCCGGCGAGCCGCTGGACCACCAGGTCTGCGGGGGCGGGGGCGCCCGCCCGGTCCTTGACGTGCACGGTGAGCGTGTACCGCTCCTCCTCCTTGACCAGCCCGAACACCGTGTGCGCGACGGGCGTGCCCCCGGCCGAGGCCACGATCCGCCCACTGCTGGTGCCGACCGGCGCCCCGGCCCCGTCGCCGGTGACGGTCGTCGAGGCCGTGCCGTGCGCGGGCACGGTGAGGGCGGTGTCGGCAAGGGTGGCGACACCCTCGGTCGCGCCCTGCACGGACAGGGTCAACTCGATGTCCGCGTCGGAGGAGTTGGTGTAGGTGACGGTCCGGGTGACCGGGTCGTCGCCGTCGTGGGGCCAGGAGTGGAAGCCGAGGTCGGCACGGCCCGTGGCGGTGACCTCGGCACCGATGGCCCCGGGCACGCTCACCCGGCCCGCGCCCAGCTCGTAGGCGGAGGCGTCGAGCCGCTTCGACGTGGACATCAGCGCGTCCTTGAGCTGCGCGCCGGTCCAGTCGGGGTGCTTCTGGGCGAGCAGCGCGGCCACCCCGGCGACGTGCGGCGTCGCCATCGACGTACCGCTCATGGAGGTGTAGTCACCGCTGCCCCCGCTGAGCCGGGAGCGGGCGGCGAGGACGTCGACGCCCGGGGCGGACAGGTCCGGCTTGAGCGCGTTGTCCCCGTGGCGGGGTCCGGCGCTGGTGAAGGAGGCCGCCTCGTCCGCGGAGTCGACGGCCCCGACGGTCAGGGCGGCGTCGGCGGCGCCGGGCGAGCCGATGGAGGAGGGGGCTCCGGTGTTGCCGGCGGCGATGACGAACAGGGCGCCGGTCTCACGGGACAGGGCGTTGACGGCCCGCGCCATCGGGTCGGTGCCGTCGCTGGGCTCGGTGGAGCCGAGGCTCATGGAGACGATGTCGGCGTCCACGTCCCGCGCGGCCCACTCCATGCCGGCGATGATCCCGGACTCGCTGCCCGTGCCCTGGTCGTCCAGGACCTTGCCCACGGCGAGCGTGGCGCCGGGCGCGACGCCCTTCTCCCTGCCGCCGGAGGCGGCGCCGCTGCCGCCCACGGTGGAGGCGACGTGGGTGCCGTGCCCGTGCCGGTCGGCCACCTCCTCCCCCGCCACGAAGCTCCGGCTCTGCTCGACCCGTCCGGCGAGGTCGGGGTGGCCGGCGTCCACGCCGCTGTCCAGCACGGCCACGGTGACGCCCTCGCCGGTCAGCCCGGCCTGCCAGGCCTCGGACGCGCCGATCTGCGCGGTGGACTCGGCCAGGGCGGCGGTGACCCGCCCGTCGAGCCACACGCCGTCGACGCCGGTGCCGCGCCGGGTGAACTCGCGCCAGAACGCCCGCCCCTTGCCGGCCTCGACGGCGGCCCCGCGCACACTGGGCAGCGCCCGCGTCCGCTCGGTCCCCTCCGGGGTGACGGCCCGCACGCCCTTGCCGTAGGTCACGATCAGCGGCAGCGCGCCGGTCTCGGTGTCCGCGAGCCCCTGCCCCAGCAACGCGTCGACGTCGAAGAGCCGTTCGTCGAGGGTGCCGGCGCGCAGGTACGGCAGTGCCTCGTCCGGTACGACGGTGGTCCGGCCGCCGGAGCTCTGGGTGCGCACGGCGCCGGTCACCCCCTCGGGCCGCTCGACCGTGACGGTTCTCTTCCCTCCGCCCAGGTCGGTGACGGTCACCCGGTCACCGGTGACGAGGGTGACGGTACGGGCGGAGGCTGCCGGTGGGCGGGCCGTGCCCCCGGGCGGTTCCTGCGCCGCCGCCGGGCCGGCCGGCAGCAGCGCGATCACGAGCCCCGCCGACAGGAGGGTCGCCCCGCGTCTGACAAGTGCGCCGCTCATGCACACCTCTCTTCAGGTCGTCGTGGAGTGCCGAGACGAGTGCCAGGAGGAGTCTCACGGGACCTGTGGCGCAAGGGGGTTGACCGAACCTGGCGGATTGGCGCCCCGGCGGGTTCCCGCCGACGGCGCCACGTGCCCCTGACGGAACGCGGGACACGGCCAAGTACCGTCCGTCACAATGGCTTTCCGCAAAGACACGGAGCACGGGGAGCGAGCGGCGCATGGACGGGTTGGTCGAGTTCAGAACGGAAGACGGCGCCCAGGTGGTCGTGGAGGGCCTGGACGACGAGGACGGCGCCCGGCTGGTCTCGCGCACGGACGGCCCGGCCCAGGCGGCCCGCACCTTCGAGGGCGCTCTGGAAGGCGTGCGGACCGCGGCCGTGTCCGCCTTGCGGGTCTTCCGGGACGGCGCGCTCCGACCCGACGCGGTGGAGCTGGAGTTCGGGGTCAAGCTCAGCGCGGAGGCGGGCGCCGTCATCGCGAAGGGCTCGGCGGAAGGCCACCTGGTGGTGAAACTGAGCTGGTCGCCCCAGTCGTCTACGACGCGTCCCCAGGACCCGGAAGCCGCCGCCCGGTCATGAACGGCGCGTGGCACGCCCGCATCGAGTGCGGCAACGAGGTCGGCGCCGGATTCCTCGTCTCCGCGCGCCGGTTGCTCACCTGCGCCCACGTGGTCAGGTGGTGCGACAGCGCGACGATCACGGCGAGCTTCCCCGGCCGCCGGGACCTGGGCGAGCTGAGGGCCACGGTCGCCGTCCACGGCGGCTGGCGGGCCGGCTCCGACGACCGCGGCGACCTGGCCGTGCTGGAACTGGAGTGCGAGGTGCCGCTCGCCCCGGCCGTCTTCGCCCCGCCCGGCGCCGCGCAGAGCGCGCCCGAGCTGGTCATCTACGGCTTCCCGAAGAAGTACGACGAGGGCACGCTCGCCTCCTACCGCGCCCTGCCCGGCCCGCTCATCGCCGACGAGTGGGCCCAGCTGGAGGCGCTCACGGCACACGGGCAGCCGCTGGCGGCCGGGTTCAGCGGCGCGGCGGTGACCCTGGCCGACGGCACGGTGGCCGGCATGGTCTCCTCGGTCGCGGGCGCCCGGGACGTACGCGTCGGCAGGATGCTGCCCGTGGAGGTCATGGCCCGCTACTGGCCGGAGCTCGGCGCCCTGGTGCCGACCCAGGGCCACCGGGCGGACGCCCGCAGGCGCCTGTACGCGCTGGTGCGCCGGGCCGAGGAGTCCGGCCTGACGTGCGATCCGAACCGGCTGTACGTCTCCGCCACGGACGCCTTCGACCCGCCGCCGCCGGAAGGGGGGTTCACCTCCCTGTGGGAGGCCGCCGCGTACGTGCAGTGGGAGGTGCCGGACCCGGGCGCCGTCGCCCGGTTCGCCGACCGCCTGGAGCGACTGCTGCACGCCCCGCCGCCGCGCCCCGCGACGTGGTCGCCGATCGTCGTCGAGATCGAGCACAGCGGCGCCGGCGCCGACCAGGTCACCGTCGAGGTGTCCGCCTACCGCGACGGGCAGCGCCGCCCGGTGGCCGCCCGCCGGCTGGCGCGCGGCGCGGTGCGCTCCTTCGTGCAGGAGCGCCTCGACGAGGCGTTCACGCAGCTCGACCCGGGCGCCGACGAGCTGCTCACCTTCGTGCTGCCGCGGGAGTGGCTGAACGAACCGGTGGCGCACTGGGAGTGCGGCGAGGACGACCCCACCCCGCTCGGCTGCGCCTACCCGCTCGTCGTCACCGACCGCTACCGCCACCGCAGCGGGCGGCTCCGCCACCAACTGCGCAAGAAGTGGCGGAAACTGGGGGTCAGCCCGGGCGCGACGCTGCACCGTGTCGACTGCGGTACCCGCGAGCGGCCGGCCGGCCTGCGCAAGCGGCTGCGGGACGACGCGGAGCTCGCCGGTTACGCCGCCCCGCCCGCAGCCGTGGAGGAGTACTTCGAGGTGGGGCTCAACGTCCCCGTGCCCGTACTGCTGTGGCCGCGCCGGGGATGCCCGGGCGGCGAGCACGACGGCCCCTGCTCCGGCACGGCGTTCCTCGACGAGCTCGCCGTGTCCGTGGCCGGTGTCCCGCCCTCCGAACTCCCCCGCCTGGTCATGGAACTGCGCGAGACCGCGGACGCTGACGACGACCCCGAGGAGCACTGGGCGAGGGACGTCCAGCTGCTGTGGGACGACCCCCACTGCTTCGCCGAACCCGCCGCCTGTCTGCAGTCGCCCGTCGGCTGAACCGCCCGCCGCACCGATCGCTCGGAGAGAAGAACCCATGCCCCTGTGGCCCGTCTACACCGGCGCACCGGCACCGCACGACGGCATCACCAAGCTGCCCCCTCCCCCGCCCTGGCGGGCCTTCGACGGCGGCCCCGTGCTCGACCCGCCGGACGAGGACGCCGACGCCTCCGCCACCTCCCCCGACCGCACCCACCGCGCCGCGACCTACCAGGCCACGGAGCACACGGTGCAGCTGGTCAACGCGGCCCTGTACCTGCGGCGCCCGCTGCTGGTCACCGGCCCGCCAGGCACCGGGAAGTCGTCCCTCGCCTACGCGGTCGCCCGCGAACTGCGGCTCGGCCCGGTCCTCAGGTGGAACATCACCAGCCGCAGCACGCTCCACGACGGCCTCTACACCTACGACCCGCTCTCCCGGCTGTACGCGGCGCGGCACGCCACCGAACGGCCCGACGGCCCCCCGGCCGACACGGGCATCGAGAACCACCTGCGCCTCGGCCCGCTCGGCACCGCCCTCCTCCCCTACGCCCGCCCCCGCGCCCTGCTCATCGACGAGATCGACAAGAGCGACCTGGACCTGCCCAACGACCTGCTGAACGTCCTGGAGGAGGGCCAGTACGAGATTCCCGAACTGGTCCGCGCCTCCCGGGACACCCCGGACCGGCGGGCGGAGGTGATGGTCGACGGCACCGACCAGCGGGTCCCGGTGGAACGCGGCCGGGTCCGCTGCAAGGCCTTCCCCTTCGTCGTCCTCACCAGCAACGGCGAGCGCGAGTTCCCGCCCGCCTTCCTGCGCCGCTGCGTCGCGCTGCGCCTGCGGCAGCCGGACGACGTCCACCTCGCCGAGATCGTCCGCGCCCACCTGGGCGAGCCCGACGCGTACGCGCGGCGGCTGATCAACCGGTTCCTGTCCCGGGTGGGCAGCGGTGACCTGGCCACCGACCAGCTCCTGAACGCCATCTACCTGGCCCGTGCCTCCGGTCTCGGCACCGACTCCCTCGACGAGCTCGCGGAGCAGTTGATGCCGTACCTGGGCCAGGCCCCGCAGCCGGATGCCTTCTGACCGCCCCGGCCCGCCGGCGCCGCTGCCCCGCCTGGCCGACATCCTGGCCCGGGCGGCTTCGGACGCGCGCCCGACCCCGCTGGAGCTGGCCGAACTCCTGTGGCTCGCCGGGCGGATGGAGCCCGACGGGGACACGGAGGCGCCGGCCGGGCCCCGCGGTCCGGCGCAGGCGGACGCCGACGGGCCGCCGCCGGCCGCGCCCCCGCGGCGGCCGGCGGAGCAGCAGGAGCGACGGGACCGGGGTGAGCGGCGGGACCCCCGCCGGCCGCGGGGCGACCGGGACGGGCGGGACCGGCGCGAGAAGCCGCCCCCCGCGCCCGAGGCGGCCCGCACCCCGCTGCGCCTGCCCTCCCCGGCCCCCGCCCGGGGGTCGGCGGCGACCGAACCCCACAGCTCCCTGCTGGCCCCCGCCCCGCCGATGCTGCGCCACCCCCTGGCGCTGCAGCGCGCCCTGCGGCCCCTGCAGCGCCGTACCGACGCGCCGCTCGGCCGGGTGGTGGACGAGCGGGCGACCGCCGACCGCATCGCCCGCCTGGGCGCCGACCCGCGCTGGTGGCTCCCGGTGATGCGCCCGGCGCGGGAACGCTGGCTGCGCCTGAACCTGGTGTACGACGCCGGACCCACGATGCCCGTCTGGCGGCCCTTCGTCCGCGAACTGCACACGGTGCTGGCCCAGTCGGGCGTCTTCCGCACGGTCGCCCTGCACCGGGCGGAGCCGGACGGCACGGTGGGGGGCGGCGGCGCCCACGCGCCCGCCGACGGCCGCACGGTCACCCTCCTGGTCAGCGACTGCATGGGTCCGCAGTGGCGCGAGGGCCCGGCCGGCACGCTCTGGTACACCACCCTGCGCCGCTGGGCGCGCCAGATGCCGCTGGCCGTCGTCCAGCCCCTGCCCGAGCACCTGTGGCGGGACACCGCCCTGCCCCCCGTCCCCGGGCGGCTGTCGGCACCGCACCGCGCCGCCGCCGACGCGACGCTCACCTTCCTCCCCTACGACACCACCGTCCCGTTCGGGCCGGAGGGGGCCGTGCCCGTCCCGGTGCTGGAGCCGGACCCGCGCTGGCTGGCCAACTGGGCGGCGCTGGTCGCGAGCCCGGGCGGCACCGAGCACCCCGGCGCGGCGGCCCCGCTGCACCGCCCGCTGCCCGCGGACGCCGACGACCGCACCGACCTCGCCGCGCTGTCCGCCGAGGAACTGGTGCTGCGCTTTCGGGCGACCGCGTCCCCGGAGGCGTTCCGGCTGGCCGGACACCTCGCGCTCGGGCGCCCGGACCTGCCGGTCATGCGTCTCGTGCAGGCCGCCGTCGAGCCGCACCCGCGCCCCCAGCACCTGGCCGAGGTGATCCTCAGCGGCATGCTCACGTCCGTCGCCGGACCGGCCGGTTCCTACGCCTTCCGTCCCGGCGTCCGCGACCTCCTGCTGCGCGGCCTGCCCCGCACCGCCCGCAGCCGCACCCGTGAACTGCTGCTGCGGACCGGCGGGCTGATCGACGAGCGCGCGGGTCGCTCGCCCGGCGAGTTCACCGCGCTGGTCCCGTCCCCCCAGGGCACCGTGCGGGCCGCGCGGACCGAGGGGGTCGCGGAGATCAGCCGGGAGAGCGCGCACCGGCTGGCCCACCTGGAGCGGACGCCGGCCGCCTCGCCCCTCCCGCCGGGGCTGGCCGGCCGCTACCGGCCGCTGCGACGGCTCACGCCCACCGGCCGTGTGTGGCTGGCCGAGGACCGGACCGGGAACCGGACGGTGACGATCCGGCTGCACGAGGCGCTCACCGACCGCGCGCGCCGCGAGGCGTTCCTGCGCGCCGCGAGGCTCCTGAAGGGGATCAGCCACCGCAACGTGGTGGCCGTCCACGACGTCGGCATCGAAGACGGCATCCCGTACGTCGTCATGGAGCACCTCGACGGCATCGCCCTGAACACCCTCACGCGGTCCTACGGTCACCGGCTTCCGGCGCCGTTGACCGTGTCGGTCGGGACCCAGCTGGCCCGCGCGCTCGCCGCCGTGCACGAGGCGGGCGTCACGCACGGCGCGCTGGAGACGTCCCGGGTGGTGCTCCTGCCGGACGGGAGGGTCCGGCTCAGTCTCTTCGAACCGGGCCTGACACACGGGCCCGCCGGGCGTTCCGGGGACCTGCGGGCCCTGTGCGAGGTGCTGCTGCGGCTGACGTCGGGCACGTCGCACGTGACGGTCCCGGTCGACTCCCGCCACCTCGACCGTCTGCCGGAGAGCCTGCGGATGCAATACGCGCACGCCTTCGACCAGCTGATGTCCCCCTCCGCGACGACACAGGCCCGGGGCCGGGAGAGGCTCACGCACCCGGTGCTGTCGACACGGGCGCGGGAGGCCTACCGGCGGCGCCGGTACCGCGTCCTGGGCCCGCTGCGGGTCGACCTCCCCGACGGCACCCCCGGCCTCGATCCGGACGTCCGCGCGCTGCTCGCCGTGCTCCTCCTCAAGCACGGCCGCACGGTGACGCACGACGAGCTGCGGTGGGGGCTGTGGGACCCGGGCGACGAGCCGAGGAACCCGCGCGCCGAGCTGACCCGCCTCGCGGACCGACTGGCGGCCGTGCTGGGCCCGGGCGTGCTGGCGAGGCCGGCCCACGGCTACGCGGTGCACACCAGCGCGGACTACGTGGACGTCGTGCACTGCGACTACCTGGTGCGGCGTGCCGACATGGCCCGGCTGGAGGGCTCGCTCACCGACGCCCGCGACCGGGTCGCCGAGGCACTGGCCCTGTGGAGCGGGGAGGAACCGCTGGCGGACGTGCCCGGCCCGGCCGCCCGCACCGCCCGCACCCGCCTGCAGCGGCTCCGCCTCGCCCTGTACACCAAGCGCGCCGAGATCGACCTGGCCCTCGGCTGGTACGACCGCGCGTCCACCGACCTGGCCGGCCTGCTGCGTGCCCACCCGCACCGCGAGGACTTCCGCCGCCTGTACCTGATCGCGCTGCGCGGCCAGGGACGGGCCGAGGAGGCCCTGGAGGTGTACGAGGAGTACGAGCTGTCCGGAGGCCGGAGCCCGGCTCTGGTGGCGCTGGGCCGGGAACTGCGCGAGGAGCACGAGCCGGCGGACCAGCGCCCGTGGCCGGAGTACGCGGAGCCGGACACGGACGGGGCCGGCGGCGTCGTGTCCGCGCCGGACGAACTTCCGGAGGGCCCCTTTCCCACCGAGGACGCCCTGTGGACACCCCTGCTGGAGGAGCCGGAGGACCAGGAGGACCCGTACGGATCGGCCGAGCCGTACGGACCAGGCGAGGCGGCCGGGCGAGGCGAGGCGGCCGGGGAGCCGCCGGCAGGCCCGCTCGCCGGGAGCGGCGCATGGGGAGGCGGCCCGGACGACGACGTCGCCCACGGGACGGCCCCGGAGACCGCGGAGGCCACGGACGACGACGCGGAGGACGACGCCGGCCTCGACACCGAGTTCCGCGACTGCGCCCGCTACGCGTTCGCCGACGGCCCCCGGGGCGACGAGGCCCACGCGGCCCTGCGCGGCGTGGTCGCGGAGCTGCTGGCGGACAGCGGGCTCGACGCTGACGCCTACCGGCTCCGGGACGACCAGGACGGCGTCCTCGTGCTGCTGGAACCGCGGGTGGAGGCCTCCCGCCTGCTGCGGGCCACCGTGGAGGGACTGTCCGGGCGGCTGGCTCACGTGGGCGGCCTGCGGCTGCGGGCGGACTTCTGGCAGGCGGAGTTCCGGCCGGACGGCACCGAGGCGCAGGCCTTCCGCGCCGACGCCGCATCGGTCGACGCGGCCCTGGACACCTCCGGCGCACAGGCGGTCGTCGCCCTCTCGGACTCCCTCTACCACGACGTGGTGTACGAGGAGGGCCCGGACGGCCCCGCCCTCGCGCCGGACGGGTTCCGGCCGCTGGGCGACCGCACCGGCTGGTACCGGCCGGTCGACGGTGCCGGGGGTCCCGGGGCGACGGAGCAGGCCGACGGCGCGGTGCGCGGGCCGTTCCCGATGCCGTCGGGCGGCTGGGTGCCCGTCCCCCGCGACGCGTCGCGGACCGTGGTCCTGCGGCTGCCCGGCGGTGATCTCGTCCTGCCGGACTCCCCCCGGGTGCGGTCGGCGCCCGGGCCGTCCCGTGCGGCCTGGCAGTACTTCGAGGTCGACCTGTCCGAGCAGGTCCTCCCCACGGAGCTGCCCGGGGTCGACGCGGTGTGGCGCGTGGTGGACCCGGTGCGGGCCGTGGCCGGGCGGCACACCGACCCGCGCGCCGTGATCGCGGAACGGACCGCGGGCCCCCTCGCCGCGGTCCGGGAGGGCCGTACCTTCGACCTCGGGCGGGTGGACGTGCCCGGATACGACGTCCGGTGGTCCTCCGGCCCGCGGTCCGAGCGTGCCCCGGCCCCGGCCGGCGTCCGTGCCCGGGCCCGCCGCACGGCGGCCTCCCCCGCGGAGCTGATCGCCGGCGCCCGCTGTGTGCTCCTCGGCTTCGACGACGTGCTGGCCCGGCTGTACCGGCCCGCCGCGGAGCGGGAGGCGCTGCTGGACATCGCACGCCTCGTCGTGGAGGAGCGTGACCCCGAGGACGCGCTGGCCGGGGTCCCGCTGCCCCGGGCCGCGTCGGAGGGGTACGCCGGCACCCTCGACTTCGTCCGGGCGCTCGCCGGACACCGGCTCGCCCCGGACGTGAGCCGCCGGCTCGAACGGCACGAAAAGCGCGCGGCGCGCACCGCCCGGGCGACCCCCCTGGCCGGCCGGCTGATCCAGGCGCTGGACACCCGCGGGGTGCCCACCGCCGTGGTGACCGACCGGGCACCGGCCCCGGTCGCCGCGCATCTGCGGCGGCGAGACCTGATGGACCGTCTCCCGGGCGGGGTCCACGGCCGGGACGCCGGTCTCACCCGCCTCATGCCCGACCCGGACGTCCTCCACCGGGCCCTGGAGCGGCTCGGCGCCCCGGCCGACGCGTGCGTGCTGATCGGTTCCTGCGTCGCCGAACAGTCCGCCGCGCGCGCGATCGGTCTGCCGTTCGTCGGCTACTGGCGCAGCGAACGCGTCCGGCGGGAACTGCGGGCCGCGGACGGCGACGCACTCCTCGTACCGGATCTGCGTCCCCTGCTCACCGCCGCCGAGGGCCGCTGACCACACCCCCCGTTCGGCGGCCCCCCGCCCGGCCCCCTCCAGAAGGCGCCCGCTGCGGCTTCGGCGCACGATGCCGGGGAGGCCGCCCACCGGGCGGTCCGCACGGTCCGCGCTCTCGGGAGGATCTGCATGACCGCCAGTACCGCCAGTCTGGAGCAGCTGCGCCGCTGCCACTTCGCCGTCGACCTGGGCGCGGCGCGGACCCGCGTGTACGTCAAAGGTGTCGGGCTCGTCGTGGACCAGCCGTCCGCCGCCGCGGTCAACACCCGCACCGGCGCGCTCATCGCGGTCGGTGAGTTCGCGGAGCGGATGACGGGCCGCACCCCCGCCTACATCCGCGTCGTGCGGCCCGTCTCCGGCGGCACGGTCGTCGACATCGAGATGGCCCAGCGCATGCTGCGGCACCTGCTCGGTGACAAGATGCGCCGCACCCTGCGCCGCAAGCCCCGGCTGCGCGCCGCCGCCTGCACCCCGCACGACGCCGATCCGCTGGCCCGCCGGGCGGCGATCGAGACGCTGGTCGGGCTCGGCGCGCGCCGCGTGGAACTCGTCGACACGCTGATCGCCGCGGCGGTCGGCTGCGGACTGCCCGTGGAGCGGCCCGAGGCGACCATGGTCATGGTCTGCGGGGCGCACGCCACGCAGGTCGCGGTGCTCTCCCTCGGCTCGATCGTGTGCGCCGAGCGGATCCCGGTCGGCGGTGAGGCCGTGGACCACGCGATCGTGCAGCACCTGCGCCACCAGCACGAGCTGCTGCTGCCCAGCCAGTCCGTGCGACCGCTCCAGGTCGCCCTGTCCGGCAACGGGCTGACCCCGCAGGGCCCGGTGTCCACCGAGATCCACGGACGGGACGTGGCGACCGGGCTCCCCCGCAGCGTCCAGGTGGACACCGCCGCCGTGCGCGACGCCATCCAGACACCGCTGACGGCCGTGCTCGACGGCATCGGCAAGGTGCTGCGGGTCTGTCCCCCCGATCTGGTCGCGGACCTCGCCGACCGCGGGATCATGATGGTCGGCGGGAGCGCGCTGCTGCCCGGCTTCGACCAGATGCTGCGTCAGGCCACCGGCATGCCGGTGCACATCGCGGAGCGGCCCGACGTGTGCGCGGTCCAGGGCCTCGGCACCATGCTGGAGGGCGGGATCGAGCCGCTGGCCCTGCACCCGACGTCGTCCGACTGACCCCCGCCCTGTCCCCTGCCACCTGTCCTCTGCCACCTGTCCTCTGTCCCCTGCCACCTGTCCCATCACCCTCACCGGGAACCGGCCGCATGACCGCGCAGCCCGCCGGGCCCGCGCCCCGGCTGACCCGCCTCCTCGACGCGGTCCTGGGGGTCGGCGCCGACCTCGACCTGCGCAGCACCCTGCGGCACGTCGTGGACGGCGCCGTCGAGCTGACCGGCGCCGCCTCGGCGACCCTGCCCCCCGCCGCCCCCGGCCGGGACGGCCTCACCGAGATCCGCGCGGCGACGGCGACAGCTACGGGACGACGGTCGTGTGGCGGTCACCCCTGTGAGCGCGTCCGGGCGCGGCGGCACCACTCGGTGCCGGGCGGGCGGCGCGCGAGCGGACGGGCGGCCCGCAGCGGGGGCCCGGAGCGGGCGGGTGGCGCGCGAGCGGGCGCGCGGCACCCGCCCGGGCGGCGCCTTTACCCACCCATGGGCCGGTCATTCCCCGCCCCGGGTGTAGTCCGCCGTCCGACGGGCAGGCGCACCGTCAGCGCAGCCGGCCACCGACACCCGGCCCCGGTCCCCCGGCCGGACCGGCAGCCGGGCGGCTGTGGGACGTCGCGGACGTCTGTCAGGGACCGACGAAGGACGAAAGACGGACAAGGCGGGTGACATGACCTCAGCGGCACCACCACGTCCGGCGGGGAGGCCGGCCATCCTGGTCATCGACGGCCATGTGGACGCGGGCCGGGCGCTGCTCGTCCCGCGGGGAGAACTCGTCCACGGATGCGCGGACATCCTGGCCGAGGCCCTGGCCACGCTGCCGGCCGAGGGCGTCGGCCGGGTCGACCTGGACATGCGCGGCGTGGTGTTCATGGACAGGGCCGGGCTGCGGTTCCTGGACCTGCTGGACGGCTACAGCCACCGGCGGGCGGTGCGGGCCACCGCGACGAACTGGCACGGCCAGCCGCTGCGGCTCCTGGAGCTGGCCGGCCTGGACACCACCGACCCCCTGCGCGCCACGGCCCACCGCCCGGAGCCGCCGCCCGCACCGGAGCCCTGCGCGGCCCCCGCCGAGCGGCTGCACGTCCTGGAGGAGGAGGTGGAGCAGCTGCGCCGGGCCCTCGCCTCCCGCCCGGTCATCGACCAGGCGCGGGGCGTGCTCATGGCCCTGCACGCCTGCACCCCGGACGAGGCGTGGCACATCCTGCGGGAGGCCTCCCAGCTGTCCAACACCAAGCTGCGCGTGGTCGCCGCGGCGGTCACCGCCGGCGCCGAGAACGACGGCCCGGCTCCGCCGCCCGAGGTGCGGGCGGCTCTGCGCACGGCGCTGGACCGGCTCGGGCGCTGAGAGCCCGCCCCGAGGACGCCGGAGGACCCGCTGATCCCTCCGGCGGTGGTGTGGTGCGTCCGCCGGCCGGGGTACTCGGCGCGGAACACGTCCGGCAGCAGGAGGCGCCACGATGAGTGAACCGAACGAGCAGAGCGAGCGGACCCCGTCCCAGGCGGAGGGCGAACGCGACGACGAGCAGGGCGCCCCGGAGCGCCAGGACCCGCCGCACACCACTCCCTCCCAGGCGGAGGGCGAGCGGGACGACGAGGACGCCGTGGAGGACGCGGGCGGTCCGTAGCCCGCGCCGCCACCGGGCCAGAAGGTTTCTGCAGAGGTGGCGCGAAGTGGGGCGGGTGGGACTCGAACCCACGGCCGACGGATTATGAGTCCGCTGCTCTAACCGGCTGAGCTACCGCCCCATAGCGGCGTGTCGCGTACACGTGTGCGCGCCGTCTGCCGCAGCATAGCCGCTCATACGATCTCCTGCCTCGGATGGTCGGCTTCCACGGCTGCCTTCATGACCTTGAGGACTCCGCAGCGTGCCGCGCGGTTCCCGGGAGTCGCCAGGAGCCCGCCGGAAGACCACCGGACGCGCCCAGGGCAGGGAACCGGACATGAAAAAGGACCCCGACGGGGTCCTCGTTCACGATGCTCCCCCGACTGGACTCGAACCAGTAACCTGCCGGTTAACAGCCGGCTGCTCTGCCAATTGAGCTACGGAGGACCGAGCTCCCCCGACTGGACTCGAACCAGTAACCTGCCGGTTAACAGCCGGCTGCTCTGCCAATTGAGCTACGGAGGAATGTCTCGTTGCATCGAACGCACCTACCTGGGTATTCGCCAGGGGGCGCGCGCTCGCTGCGACACATACATTAGCGCAAGCAGGGGGGTGCTTCGCCAATCGGTACTCCCCGACACCGGAAAGCCAGGGCAAGGGAAGGGTGGCCGCCATGCGGTACCGGCTCACGTTCGTCGTCGGACTCGCGGTTGGTTACGTGCTGGGCGCGAAGGCCGGGCGCGAACGTTACGAGCAGTTGCGGAAGTCCGCGCGGCAGGTCGCGCAGAACCCGGCGGTCCGCAACACCGCGGAGTCGGCGGCTCAGCAGGGACGGCACTTCGCCGACAAGGCCTACCACGTGGTGAGCGACAAGGTCGGCGACCGGATGCCCGACTCCGTGGCCCAGCGGGTCCGCTCGCTGCGCGAACGGAGCACGAACGGCAGCGGTCCGGACGACTGGGGCACCAGCAACACCTGACGCGGGTGCCCCCACCCGGTACGGACACCCCTCCCGGTGCGGCAGAATTTCGGGCATGGGGATAGTCGCCGGGTTGGACAGTTCGCCCGATTTCACTCGTATCGTCGTCTGCGATTCGGACACGGGTGCCGTGCTGCGGCAGGGCTACGCACCGCATCCCGTGGAGAGCCCCGAAGGCGGGGGCCGTCCCTCGGACGTCGACCCGCAGGCCTGGCTCCTGTCCCTCGGGGAGGCCGCCGGCGGCGGCCTCCTGGAGGGTGTCCAGGCCATCGGTGTCTCGGCGCAGTCGAACTCGGTCGTGCCGCTGGACGCGCAGGGCAACACCGTGCGCCCGGCCATGGTGGGCGGCGACAAGCGCGCCCAGGTGGCGGCGGCCGACCTGATCGACGCGCTCGGCGGGCGTGAGGCGTGGGCGCAGGCCGTGGGCTCGGTGCCGCAGGCCGCGCAGCCGGTGACCAAGCTGCGGTGGCTGGCGAGGACCGAGCCCGAGGCCGCCGCGCGGACCGCCGTACTGCTCCAGGCGCACGACTGGCTGGTGTGGCAGCTGCTCGGACGGCCGGTCAGGAGGACCACCGACCGGGGCGGGGCGTCCGGGACCGGCTACTGGTCGGCGGCGACCGGCGGTTACCGGCCCGACCTGGTCGAGCTGGCGCTCGGGCACCAGGTGATGCTGCCGGAGGTGATCGGCCCGGCCGACGCGGCCGGTACGACGCCGGAGGGGCTGCTGATCTCCGCCGGGACCGGCGAGACCCAGGCCGCCGCCTTCGGGCTCGGGATCGGGCTGGGCGACGCGGTGGTGTCGCTGGGCGCCTCCGGGTCCGTCATGGCCGTGCACACCGAGCCGCTCGTCGACCAGTCCGGGATGATCACCGCCCTGGCGGACGCCACCGGCATGCACCTGCCGGTCGTCACCACGCTGAACGCCGTACGCACCCTGCGCGGCGCGGCGGAACTGCTCGGCGTACCGGACCTGGAGAGCCTGTCCGAACTGGCGATGAAGTCGACGCCGGGCGCGCACGGACTGGTGCTGCTGCCCTACCTGGAGGGCGAGCGCACGCCGCACCTCCCCCACACGGCCGGGACGCTCGCCGGGCTCAGGCGCGAGTCGATGCGGCCGGAGCACCTGGCGCGGGCCGCGTTCGAGGGCATGCTGTGCGGTCTCGCCGACGCCCTCGACGTGCTGCGCGGCCGGGGTGTGGACGTACGGCGGGTGTTCCTGCTGGGCGCGGCGGCCGAGTTGCCGGCCGTGCGGGCGGCGGCGCCCGCCCTGTTCGGCACCCAGGTCGTCGTGCCGCAGCCGGCGGACTACGCGGCGATCGGCTCGGCCCGGCAGGCGGCGTGGGCGCTGGGCGTGTCCCAGGGCACGCTGGACCCGCGCACTCCCCCGGTCTGGCAGGGCGCGGTCGCGCAGGTGCTGGAGCCGGGCGAGGAACTGGCGGTGGGGCAGGCGGTGCGGCAGCAGTTCGTGACGGTGCGGGAGCAGACGCATCCGGGGGCGCTGCGCGTGTGAGGGGCGCTCGCGTGCCGCTCCCAGGGCCGGAATTCGGCGTGCCGTCGGGTTAATCGGTTGAGGTAAAGCGGGTGGCGTGTCCGACGATGGGGGCAGGGGCAACCGCCCGCCCCTGTCGCCGACTCCGAGAGACCCAGCGTGCTCATACGACTCCTGCGGGCCCATCTCCGGCCCTACCAGAAACCCATCGCCCTGCTGGTGGCACTGCAGTTCGTGCAGACCTGCGCCACCCTCTACCTGCCGACCCTGAACGCGGACATCATCGACGAGGGTGTCGTGCGGGGTGACTCCGGCTACATCCTCGGCCACGGCACCCTGATGACCGGCATCTCGCTGGTCCAGGTGGTGTGCAACATCGGTGCCGTCTACTACGGGGCCCGGACGGCGTCCGCGCTCGGCCGGGACGTGCGGGGTGCCGTCTTCGACCGCGTGCAGTCCTTCTCGGCGCGGGAGGTCGGCAGGTTCGGCGCGCCCTCGCTGATCACCCGGACGACGAACGACGTCCAGCAGGTCCAGATGCTGGCCCTGATGACGTTCACGCTGATGGTGTCGGCGCCCATCATGTGTGCCGGCGGCATCGTGCTGGCCCTCGGCCTGGACGTGCCGCTGTCCGGGGTGCTGGTCGCGGTCGTGCCGCTGCTGGCCGTCTGCGTCACGCTGATCGTCCGGCGGCTGCGCCCGCTGTTCCGGGCCATGCAGGACCGGCTGGACACGGTGAACCGGGTGCTGCGCGAGCAGATCACCGGCAACCGCGTCATCCGTGCCTTCGTCCGGGACGAGTACGAGCAGCAGCGGTTCCGGAAGGCCAACGCGGATCTCACGGAGGTGGCGCTGGGCGCCGGCAACCTGCTCGCGCTGATGTTCCCGGTGGTCATGACGGTGGTGAACCTGTCGTCGATCGCCGTGGTGTGGTTCGGCGCGCACCGGATCGACAGCGGCGGGATGCAGATCGGCGACCTCACCGCGTTCCTCGCCTATCTGCTGCAGATCGTCATGTCCGTGATGATGGCCACGTTCATGTTCATGATGGTGCCGCGCGCGGAGGTGTGCGCCGAGCGGATCCAGGAGGTCCTGGAGACCGAGAGCAGTGTGGTGCCGCCCCTGGCGCCGGTCACCGAGCTGCGCCGGCACGGGCACCTGGAGGTCCGGGGTGCCGGGTTCCGTTATCCGGGGGCCGAGGAGCCGGTGCTGAGGAACGTCGAGCTGGTGGCCCGGCCGGGCGAGACGACCGCCGTCATCGGCTCGACCGGCAGCGGCAAGTCCACGCTGCTCGGTCTGGTCGCCCGCCTGTTCGACGCCACCGACGGCGCGGTGCTGGTCGACGGGGTGGACGTACGGACCGTCGACCCGAAGGTGCTGGCCCGGGTCGTCGGGCTGGTGCCGCAGAAGCCGTATCTCTTCGCGGGCACCGTCGCGACCAACCTGCGGTACGGCAATCCGGACGCCACGGACGAGGAGCTGTGGCACGCGCTGGAGGTGGCCCAGGCCAAGGAGTTCGTGTCCCTGCTGGAGGGCGGGCTCGACGCGCCGATCGCGCAGGGCGGCACCAATGTGTCGGGGGGCCAGCGCCAACGCCTCGCCATCGCCCGGACCCTGGTCCAGCGTCCGGAGATCTACCTCTTCGACGACTCCTTCTCCGCCCTCGACTACGCCACCGACGCCGCGCTCCGCGCCGAGCTGGGCCGGGAGACGGCCGAGGCCACCGTGGTGATCGTGGCCCAGCGGGTGGCGACCATCCGGGAGGCGGACCGGATCATCGTGCTGGACGAGGGGCGGGTGGTCGGCGCGGGCCGGCACCACGAGCTGATGGCGGACAACGAGACCTACCGGGAGATCGTGCTCTCCCAGCTGACGGAAGCGGAGGCCGCCTGATGGCCGGACCTGCGGGTCGCATGATGGCCGGGGGCGGCCCCGACCAGCGCTCGATGGACTTCAAGGGGTCGGGCACACGGCTCGTCGCCCGGTTCCGGCCGGAGCGGGTGACCATCTGCGTGCTGTTGGCGTGCGTGGTCGTCAGCGTCGCCCTCAGCGTGGTCGGACCGAAGATCCTCGGCCGGGCCACCGACCTGGTCTTCGCGGGGATCGTCGGGCGGGACATGCCGTCCGGGGCCACCAGGGAAGAGGTCCTGGACTCCCTGCGGGAACGCGGGGACACCAAGGTCGCCGACATGCTCGGCGGTACGGACTTCACCCCGGGCGAGGGCATCGACTTCACCGCCGTGGGGCACGTACTGCTGCTGGCGCTCGCGACGTTCGTGGGCGCCGGTCTGCTGATGGCGGTGGCCACGCGGCTGGTGAACCGCGCCGTCAACCGGACGATGTTCCGGCTGCGGGAGGACGTGCAGACGAAGCTGTCGCGGCTGCCGTTGTCGTACTTCGACAAGCGGCAGCGCGGTGAGGTGCTGAGCCGGGCGACGAACGACATCGACAACGTCGGGCAGACGCTCCAGCAGTCGATGGGCCAGCTGATCAACTCGCTGCTCACCGTCATCGGCGTGCTGGCGATGATGTTCTACGTCTCCTGGCTCCTGGCCCTGGTCGCCCTGGTGACCGTCCCGCTGTCGTTCGTGGTCGCCACGCGCGTGGGCAAGCGGTCGCAGCCGCAGTTCGTGCGGCAGTGGCGCTCGACGGGGCAACTGAACGCGCACATCGAGGAGATGTACACCGGGCACACGCTGGTGAAGGTCTTCGGGCGTCAGGAGGAGTCGGCGAAGCAGTTCGCCGAGCAGAACGAGGCGCTGTACGAGGCCGGGTTCAGGGCGCAGTTCAACAGCGGCATCATGCAGCCGCTGATGATGTTCGTGTCGAACCTGAACTACGTGCTCGTCGCGGTGGTGGGCGGCCTGCGGGTGGCGTCGGGCGCGCTGTCCATCGGTGACGTGCAGGCGTTCATCCAGTACTCCCGTCAGTTCTCGATGCCGCTGACGCAGGTCGCGTCGATGGCGAACCTGGTGCAGTCGGGCGTGGCGTCGGCGGAGCGGATCTTCGAGCTGCTGGACGCGGAGGAGCAGTCGGCGGACCCGGTCCCCGGTGTCCGGCCCGAGAAGCTGCGCGGGCGGGTGGAGCTGGAGCACGTGTCGTTCCGCTACGACCCTCGCAAGCCGCTGATCGAGGACCTGTCGCTGACGGTCGAGCCGGGCCACACGGTCGCCATCGTCGGTCCGACGGGAGCCGGGAAGACGACGCTCGTCAACCTGCTGATGCGGTTCTACGAGGTGTCCGGCGGGCGGATCACCCTGGACGGCGTCGACATGGCGACGATGTCCCGCGACGAGCTGCGGGCCGGCATCGGCATGGTGCTCCAGGACACGTGGCTGTTCGGCGGCACCATCGCGGAGAACATCGCCTACGGGGCGTCCCGCGAGGTCACCCGCGGGGAGATCGAGGAGGCGGCGCGGGCCGCGCACGTCGACCGGTTCGTGCGGACGCTGCCCGACGGCTACGACACCGTGATCGACGACGAGGGTACGGGGGTGAGCGCCGGTGAGAAGCAGCTCATCACCATCGCGCGGGCCTTCCTGTCCGACCCGGTGATCCTGGTCCTCGACGAGGCGACGTCGTCCGTGGACACGCGGACCGAGGTGCTGATCCAGAAGGCGATGGCCAAGCTGGCGCACGGGCGGACGTCGTTCGTGATCGCGCACCGGCTGTCGACGATCCGGGACGCGGACGTGATCCTGGTGATGGAGAACGGGTCCATCGTCGAGCAGGGCACGCACAGCGAGCTGCTGGCGGCGCAGGGCGGGTACGCGCGCCTGTACGCGGCGCAGTTCGCGCAGGCGGTCGCCGAGGTCGACTGACCTGTCGGCCACGCAGGAAGGCGCGGGGGACCGGACGCGATGGCGGACCACAGCGGGGGGAACCGGGCCGGGAACCGGGCGGCCGGAGGCGGACGCGCCGTCGGCCGGCGCCGCCGGCACCGGGGGCCGGTCGGGCTCCGGCGGCCGGTCGGGCTCCGGGGGCGCTGTGGCTGCCGACCGGGGTCGCCCCGCGCATCGGCCTCGGGCGGCCGAGCGGCGACCCGGACCTGGGCCCCGCGCTCGGGTGCGGGCTCGGCCTCGGGCTCGGATGCGGGTGCGGGCTCGGGCTCGGCCTCGGGCTCGGACGCGGGTGCAGGCTCGGGTGCGGGCTCGGCCTCGGGCTCGGACGCGGGTGCGGGCTCAGGTGCGGGTGCGGGCTCGGGCTCGGGTGCGGCGTGGCGATCGGCGCCGGCGCCGGCGCCCGGAAGCGGGCGGCGGGCCGGGCTCAGTCCAGGTAGCCCCGCAGCTGGTCCGCGAAGGCGTGGTCGCGGAGTTTGTTGAGGGTCTTGGACTCGATCTGCCGGATGCGCTCCCGGGTGACGCCGAAGAGGTGGCCGATCTCCTCCAGGGTGCGCGGGCGGCCGTCGGCCAGGCCGTAGCGGAGCTGGACGACCTTGCGCTCGCGTTCGCCGAGGGTGGACAGGACCGCCTCCAGGTGCTCGCGCAGCAGCAGGAACGCGGCCGACTCGACGGGGCTGGCGGCGTCGCCGTCCTCGATCAGGTCGCCGAGGGCGACATCGTCCTCCTCGCCGACCGGGGCGTGCAGGGAGACCGGCTCCTGGGCGAGGCGCAGTACCTCCCGGACGCGTTCGGGGGCCAGGTCCAGATGGGCGGCGACCTCCTGCGGGGTCGGCTCGTAGCCGCGTTCCTGGAGCATGCGGCGCTGGACGCGGACGACCCGGTTGATCAGCTCCACGACGTGGACGGGGACGCGGATGGTGCGGGCCTGGTCGGCCAGGGCCCGGGACATGGCCTGGCGGATCCACCAGGTGGCGTAGGTGGAGAACTTGTAGCCGCGGGCGTAGTCGAACTTCTCCACGGCCCGGATCAGGCCCAGGTTCCCCTCCTGGACCAGGTCGAGCATGGTCAGTCCGCGTCCGACGTAACGTTTGGCCACGGAGACGACGAGCCGCAGGTTCGCCTCGATCAGGCGGCGTTTGGCGACGCGGCCCATGACGACGAGCCGGTCGAGGTCCTGGGCGAGCCGGCTGTCCAGGTCGGTGGCGAGCCGCAGCTTCTCCTCGGCGAACAGCCCGGCCTCCACGCGGCGGGCGAGGTCCACCTCCTCGGCCGCGGTGAGCAGCGGGATCCTGCCGATCTCCCGCAGGTACTGGCGGAACAGGTCGGAGGAGGGCCCGCCGGTCTCCGTGCGGGTGGGTGACGGGTCGGCGGGCCGGGGAGCCTCGGCGGGGTCGTCGGCGGGGTCGTCGGCGAAGTCGCCGGGATGCCCGGCCGCTTCGGGGGCGTCCGCCGCGGGCGGCTCGTCCGGCCGGTTCTCGGGGTGGTGCACGGCGCGGTGCTGCGGGGGCACCGCGCCGAGGACCACGCTGTCGGCGTCCGGCTCCGCGCCGTCGGCACGCGCGGCGGACTGGGTGAGGGTCTGGGTCTGCACGGGGGCGACCTCCAGGATGGACGCTGCCGGCGGGGGTGGCAGCGGTACTTCGGGAGCGGAGTCGGCTCGCTCACCGCTGTCCGTCCCGTACGTGCGGAACGGAACCGCGGGGATCGGGACCCGTCGGGTACGGGTCGGCCGCGCTCCGAGGACTCAGGCACCGCATCCCAGTGTGGGGTACGACACATCGCTGCCACGAGGGGCGTGCGGGGACTTTTTGCGTCCGGTCCGTGACCGGCGGTGACCCCGGTGGTGATCCGGGGGTGGTCCTCAGAGGGCGGCGGCGCCGTGGACGCGCAGGGTCTGGTCGTACTGCTGGAGGACCCACAGCTCGTTCTGCACGGCCGCCAGCTCGGCCGGGTCGCCGTGACCGGCCAGGCGCGCCAGCCGGCTGTTGACGTCACGGACGCGGCGCTCGACGGCCCGGCGCCGCACCCGGACCAGGACCTCGCCCGCGTACATCTCGTCGACGGCGCGGCGCATGATCTCCTCGACCGCGAGCTCGGTGACCATGGCGCGGACGGCGTCGTCCGGGGCCGCCTCGCGCACGCGGACCAGGTAGTCCTGCGGGTCCTGGACGCCGAACTCGGCGCCGCCGGCCTCCAGGATCGCCTGGCGTACGGCGGCGTAGGGCGGGGCGGTGAACTCGTCGACGCCGTACGCGTCGAAGGCCGGGGAGACCAACTCCGGGCGCTGGAGGGCGAGCTTGAGCAGCTCGCGTTCGGTGGCGAAGACGGGGTTGCGCAGGTTCAGCGCCGGGCCCCGGGGGACCGCCCGGTCGGGGGCGGCGTACTGCTGCGGGCCGGCGCCGCCGCGCTGCTGCCGGTCGGGGGCGGGGCCCTTGCCGCCGCGGTCGCGGGACCAGCGGGCCAGCTGGGCGATGCGCTTGACCACGAACTGCGTGTCGAGGATGCCGAGCATGCCGGCGAGCTGCACGGCTACCTCGTGCTGGGCGCCGCTGTTCTTGATGCGGGCGACGACCGGGGCGGCCTCGTCCAGTGCCGCCGCACGGCCGGCCGGGGTGTCCAGGTCGTAGCGGCTCACGATCTGGCGGAGCGCGAACTCGAAGAGCGGGGTGCGCGGCTCCACCAGGTCCGCCACCGCGTCGTCCCCCTTGGCCAGGCGCAGGTCGCAGGGGTCCATGCCGTCCGGGGCGATGGCGATGTAGGTCTCGGCGGCGAACTTCTGGTCGTCCTCGAAGGCGCGCAGGGCCGCCTTCTGGCCGGCCGCGTCGCCGTCGAAGGTGAAGATCACGCGGGCCGAGCCGTTGTCCATCAGCAGCCGGCGCAGGATCTTGATGTGGTCGCCGCCGAAGGCCGTGCCGCAGGTCGCGATCGCGGTGGTCACACCGGCGAGGTGGCAGGCCATGACGTCGGTGTAGCCCTCGACGACCACGGCGCGGGAGGCCTTCGCGATGTCCTTCTTCGCGAGGTCGATGCCGTACAGGACCTGGGACTTCTTGTAGATCGCCGTGTCGGGGGTGTTCAGGTACTTCGGGCCGTTGTCCGCCTCGTAGAGCTTGCGGGCGCCGAAGCCGACGACGTCGCCGCCGATGTCGCGGATGGGCCACATCAGCCGGCCGCGGAAGCGGTCGATGGGGCCGCGGCGGCCCTCCTGGGAGAGGCCGGAGAGGATCAGCTCCTTGTCGCTGAAGCCCTTGCCGCGCAGGTAGCGGGTGAGGTGGTCCCAGCCCTGGGGGCTGTAGCCGACGCCGAAGTGCTCCGCCGCGGCCTGGTCGAAGCCGCGCTCGGCGAGGAAGGCGCGGCCGGTGTCGGCCTCGGGACCGGTCGCGAGCTGCTCGGCGTACCACTGGGCGGCGATCTTGTGGGCCTCGACCAGGCGGATGCGTTCGCCGCGCTGGTGGGTCGGGTTGTACCCGCCCTCCTCGTAGCGCAGGGTGATGCCGGCCTGGCCGGCCAGGCGCTCGACCGCCTCGGAGAAGGTGAGGTGGTCGATCTTCATCACGAACGTGATGGTGTCGCCGCCCTCCTGGCACCCGAAGCAGTGGAAGAGACCCTTGCTGGGGCTGACCTGGAAGGACGGGGACTTCTCGTCGTGGAACGGGCACAGCCCCTTCAGGTTGCCGCCGCCCGCGCCGCGCAGCTGGAGGTACTCCGAGACGACGGCGTCGATCGGGACCGCGTCCCGTACCGCCTTCACGTCCTCGTCGTTGATCCGTCCTGCCACGTGGCGATTCTACGGGGCCACGCCGGCGTTCCCCCCGTGGCAGGTGATCGGCTCCCGGCCCCGGGGGGCGGAGCGGCGGCTAGGCGATGAGGCCGTCGAGGGAGACGTGCGGGTCCGCCAGCGCCTCCGGGTCCACCCGGGTCTTCGAGCGGATCAGCTGCTGGATGGGCTCTGTGACGTCCCACACGTTCACGTTCATCCCCGCCAGCACCCGGCCCTCCTTCAGCCAGAAGGCGATGAACTCGCGCTTGGCGGCGTCCCCGCGGATCACCACCTGGTCGTACGAGCCCTGCGGCGCCCAGCCGGAGTACTCCATGCCCAGGTCGTACTGGTCGGTGAAGAAGTAGGGCACGCGGTCGTGGACGAGCTCCTGGCCGAGCATCGCGCGGGCCGCGGCCGGGCCGCCGTTCAGGGCGTTGGCCCAGTGCTCGACGCGCAGCCGGGTGTCGAAGAGGGCGTGGTGGAAGGAGGCGACGTCGCCGGCCGCGTGGATGTCGGGGTCGGAGGTGCGCAGGTTCGCGTCGACGACGATGCCGCCGCCGTGGGCGCGGTCGGCGATCTCCAGGCCCGCGGCCTGGGCGAGGGCGGTGCGCGGGGCGGCGCCGATCGCGGCGAGCACGTCGTGGGCGGGGTGCTCCTCGCCGTCGTCGGTGCGGGCGGCCAGCACCACGCCGTCCTGGCCGACGATCTCGGTCAGTCTCACGCCGAAGCGGAAGCGGACGCCGTGCGCCTCGTGCAGCTCGGCGAAGACGGCGCCCAGCTCCGGGCCGAGGACGCCGTGCAGCGGGGTCGGGCCCGGCTCGACGACGGTGACCTCCGCGCCGTACTCGCGGGCCGCCGCCGCGACCTCCAGGCCGATCCAGCCGGCGCCGGCGATCACCAGGTGGCCGTTGTCCCGGCCGAGGGAGGCGAGGACGCCCTTGAGGCGCTCGGCGTGGGCGAGGCGGCGCAGGTGGTGGACGCCCGCGAGGTCGGTGCCGGGGACGTCGAGGCGGCGGGGCTCGGCGCCGGTCGCGATGAGCAGCTTGTCGTACTTGGCGCGGGTGCCGTCGTCGCCGTAGTGGACGGTCTTGGCGACGCGGTCGACGGCGACGACGGTCTGGCCGAGGTGCAGCTCGACGTCGTGCTGCGCGTACCAGGCGGGCTCGTGCACGAAGACGCTGTCGCGTTCCTCCTTGCCGAGAAGGAAGCCCTTGGACAGCGGCGGGCGCTCGTAGGGGTGGTCGCGCTCGTCGCAGATGAGGATCACCCGGCCGGTGAAGCCCTCCGTGCGGAGCGTCTCGGCCGCCTTCGCTCCGGCCAGGCCGCCTCCGACGATGACGAATGTCTGATCCGCGTCGACCACTTCTTTGCCTCCTCGTCAGGGTGCCGCCACGTGCGAGCCTCCCGCACGTGGCGTGGTGCGGGAAGAGGGAGTGGCCCGATCAGGCCACGGTGGGCCGTGTTTCGGGCACCGCCGGGCCTTCCTGGTCACACCTGTCCCACCAGTCTCATGGATGCCCCGTCAGACGGGCGTGAAGCGAACGGGCCGAGACGTCGGTGAGGGAGGCGATCTGGTCGACGATCACCCGTTTGCGGGCCCGGTCGTCGGCGGCCCGGTCGAACAGGGCGCGGAACTGGGGGTCGAGACCGTCGGGGGCGCGGGCGGTGAGCGCCTCGGCCAGTTCGGCGACGACGACGCGCTGGTCGGCGCGGAGCCGCTCCTGCTCGGTGCGCTGCATGACGTACCGGACGGCGACCGCCTTGAGGACGGCGCATTCCATGCGGGTCTCGCGGGGGACGACCAGTTCGGCGGTGTACCGGGTGAGCCGGCCGTCACCGTACGCGGCCCGGGTGGCGGTCTCGGCGGCGAGGCAGAAGCGGCCGATGAGCTGGCTGGTGGCGTCCTTCAGCCGGGCCTGGGCGACGGCCGAGCCGTCGTAGCCGTGCGGCCACCAGTCCTGGGCGAGGAGGCGGTCGAGGGCGGCGGCGAGTTCGGCGTGGTCGGTGCCGGCGGGGACGTAGCGGCCGGCGGCGACCTCGAAGACCGCCTCCCGCTCGGGGTCGGCGAGCAGGCAGTTCGGGTCGATGTGGCCGGCGTGCAGGCCGTCCTCGACGTCGTGCACGGAGTACGCCACGTCGTCGGCCCAGTCCATGACCTGGGCCTCGAAGCAGGTACGGGTGCCGGGGGCGTCCTTGCGCAGCCACTCGAAGACGGGCCGGTCGTCGTCGTAGACACCGAACTTGGGCGAGGCCGGGTCGGTGGGGTGGGCGCCGCGGGGCCACGGGTACTTGGTGGCGGCGTCGAGGGTGGCGCGGGTGAGGTTGAGGCCGACGGAGCCCTCCTCGGTGAACCGCTTGGGCTCGATGCGGGTGAGGAGCCTCAGGGACTGGGCGTTGCCCTCGAAGCCGCCGCAGTCCTCGGCGAACGCGTTGAGCGCCTGCTCGCCGTTGTGGCCGAAGGGCGGGTGGCCCAGGTCGTGGGAGAGGCAGGCGGCCTCGACGAGGTCGGGGTCGCAGCCGAGGGCGGCGCCGAGTTCGCGGCCGACCTGGGCGCACTCCAGGGAGTGGGTGAGGCGGGTGCGGGGGCTGGCGTCCCAGACGGGGTTGCGCTCCCCCGGCGCGACGACCTGGGTCTTGCCGGCGAGGCGGCGCAGCGCGGCGGAGTGCAGGATGCGGGCCCGGTCGCGCTGGAAGGCGGTGCGGCCCGGGCGTTTGTCGGGCTCGGGGGCCCAGCGGGCGACCGAGGTCGGGTCGTAGGGGGTGGGGGATGCGGTGCCTTCCATGTCATGACAGTACGGGGCGGATGTGACATGTGGGGGTCCCGCCGGGGAGACGGTGCCGCGGACGCCCCGCCGCCGGGGGGGTTTCCGGTCCGGGAGCGTCCGCGGACCCTGCTGGGTGAGCCCAGTCTCAGGGGGCTGTTAAGGGATCCATAAAGGTCGCCCGCCAGGGCTCTCACCGGCTGATCAAGGAGGTTCCCGCGGCTAGGTTACTGATCGCCGGGCCGCGAGGAGGGCGCACCGCGAAGGCCGTCCTCCCGGTCCGTCCCCTCGCGTCTCCGTCCGCTCGCGTCCGTGTGAACGGGGAGCACCGGAACGTTCCGCGAGAGAAGCCCGTTTCAGGAGGTGCCGTCGTGAACAACATGCCGCTCCATGGTCCCGACCGTCTCGCCGTCGTCCTCGACGCCCTCCCCGACGGCCTCGTACTCGTCAACGACAACGGCACGGTCGTCAGCGCCAACGCGACGGCTGTCGCCCTGTTCGAGGCGCCGGGCACGGCGCTCGTCGGGCGGGGGCTGCTGGATCTGCTGCCCGACTACGACTGGCGTCTCACGGACGGCCGGGGGCATGTGTTCCAGGAGTCCGGCCGGAGGGAGCAGGCCAGGCCGAGACGGATGACCGCCCGGCGCACGGACGGCGACGAGTTCACCGCCGAGGTCCACAGCACCGCTCTGGAGGGTGGGGGCGCGCCGGACCCGTACGGGTACGACCGTCACGGCGACGGGCGGCTGCTCATGCTGGTCGTCCGGGACGTCACCGGGGTCCTCGACGCCGAGGCGGGGCTGGCCAGTTCGCGGCGGCAGACGGCGACCGTCCTGCGGGCGGTGACCGAGGGCGTCATCGGCACGGACGCCGAAGGGCGGATCGTGCTGGTCAACCCCGCCGCGGCACGGATGCTCGGCTACCGCGCCGGGCGGCTCGGCGGCCAGGAGCTCCACTCGCTGATCCTGCACACCCGCGCCGACGGCGAGCCCTACCCGTTCGAGGAGTCGCCCCTCGCCGACACGCTCCGGTCCGGCCGCAAGCACCGGGTGCGCGGACAGGTCGTGTGGGCACAGGACGGCACCCGGATCCCGGTGGACATGACCACCGCTCCGGTGCACGAGGAGGGCAGGATCGCCGGCGTCGTCATGACCTTCACGGACCGCCGCCCGGACGAGCGGCTCGCGCGCGAGCACGCGGCCGAACTCGCCGAGCACGCGGAACGGCACGCCGCCGCGCTGCGCCGCCACGAGGACGGGTACCAGGCCCTGGCCGACCGGCACGCGCAGCTGACCGCCGCCGTCAGCGGTGCCCGGCACGGTCAGCTGGAGGAGATACGCGCCTCGCTCGCCGGCCTGGCGGCCGACGACGCCGGCCATCTGTGGCCGGAGGCCGGCCGGCAGCTGGGCCGGCTGGCCGCCGGGTGCACACGGCTGACCGCCTGCCTGGACGGCCTGCTCGACTACCAGCGGTTCGCCGACGGCGAGGAGGAACCGCGCCGGGGGAGGGTGGAGATCGGCCGGGTCGTGGACGCCGCCGTCCATCGGTCCGGGCAGCTCATGAGGCACGGGCGGGCGCGTTTCGCCGTGCACACGCCCCCGATCGAGGCCGAGGTGGACCCGGAGGGCCTGACCACCGCGCTCGCGCACCTCCTCGCGGACGTCGCCGACGACGGCCACGACGGCTACGACGGCTACGGCCACGACGACGCCGGCGCCGACGTGACCGGGGTGGCGGTGCCGGTGGGCGCGGACGCCGGGGAGCCGTCGACCGTCGTCGTGGCCGCGCAGCGCGGCGACACCGTACGGATCGAGGTGCGGGGGCCGTACGCCGGCGGCGACCCCGTCCACCAGGCGGTCGTCCGCGGGATCGTGGGCGCGCACGGAGGGGTGGTCCAGCGGTACGAGGTGCCCGGGACGAACGGCAGCACGTACGTCGTCGAGGTGCCGCTCGCCGCCCCGTCCGCGACGGCCGGGCGACCGCCCGCCGCGGACGCCCCGTCCGGGGCACGGGCACTGCCCGCTCAGCGCCCCGGCACGCCGGGGCACCGACGCCGGCGCGCTCGTCACGCCGACACCGGTGCCGACACCGACGGCCGCGCGGTGGCCGTGGGCGGCGCTCTGCGGCCGACCGGGCGCCGGCGCGGGCGCCCGGTGGAGAGTGCCGCGGTGTCCTACGCGACGGGAGCCCCGGAACACTCCGACGTGGGAGTGGTGACGTTCCTGGACGAGGCGAGTGCCGACGCCCCCGGCCTCACACCCGTCAGGGCGCTGCCCGCGCAGACCTTCCCGACGGGGTCCCTGTTCGGTGGTGACACGCGGTCCACCGGCGTGCCGCTGCCCGCCGAGGCCCCGGCCGTCCCCTCCCCCGCCGGGCCGCACGGGGACCGCCGGCTGGCCCTGCCCGGCCCGGCGCTGTGGCCGGCACCGGCCGGCGCCGACCTCGTCTCCTGAACACCCGGCGCCCCTCGGCAGGCACGAGGGGCGCACGGGACCACCGGACCGGCCGGTCCCCTCCGTCCGGCGGTCCGGTACGGGGAGCGCGCCCCCCGCGGCCACGGACCGGACCGTCCCCCGAGTCCGGTCCGTGGCCCGCACGGTCTGCCCGGCGCTTCACCCGACTGGTCGACTCCACGACCGGCGGGACCGCGCCCCGGGGGGAGCGCCCGGAGGGGCGCAGGGGCCGTCACCCCGACGTGACACTCGGGCGCCTGCGGCGCCTGGCGGCCCGGCGGTCGCGCCGGCCCGCCTGCTCGTCCTGCTGGGTGCCGAGCTGGATCCACACCCGGATCTCCGCACCGCCGAACACCGAGCGGCCGATGCGCACATCGCCGCCCGTGGCCTCCGCCATCCGCCGCACGATGTCCAGCCCCAGGCCCGTCGAACCGTCCCGTTCCCCGCTGTTGCCCCGGGCGAGCGCCGCCTCCGGGTCGGGGATGCCCGGTCCCGCGTCGGAGAGCAGGATGATCACCGCGTCCCGGCTCCGGTGCACGTCCAGCGAGAAGGCGGTGCCCTCCGGGGTGTGCTGGAAGACGTTGCCCAGCAGGGCGTCGAGCGCGGCCACGAGCTCACCGTGCGGGACGGGCACGGGCACCGGCTCGTCGGCACCGGCGAGCCCGACCGCACGGCCTTCGTCCTCGGCGAGCGCCGCCCAGAACTCCATGCGTTCCCGGATCACCTCGGCCGCGTCACAGCCCGCGTCGAGGGTCGGTCCGGCCGTCTGCGGCTTGGCCTCCCGTGCCGTGCGGATGATGATGTCGACCTCGCGTTCCAGTTGCTCGACGGCGCTCCGTGTCTGGTCCGCGGCGGGGCCGTGGCCGAGCGAGGCGGCGTTGAGCCGCAGCACGGTCAGCGGTGTCCGCAGGCGGTGCGACAGGTCCGCGGCCAGCTCCCGCTCGCTGGCCAGGAGTTGGACGACCTGGCCCGCCATCGCGTTGAAGGCCGCCGCGGCCTGCCGGAGTTCCGCCGGTCCGTCCTCCACGACCCGCACGCCGAGTCTGCCCTTACCGAGCTGCTGCGCCGCGCCGGCGAGCCGCTGGGCGGGCTGGGTGAGCCGTACGCCGAGGCGGTCCGCGACCACGACCGAGCCGACGATCAGGGCGAGCCCGACACCGGCCAGGACGAGCCAGGCCGTGGCCACTCCGCGGCTGCCCTCGGCTTCGGGCACGTAGACCTCGACGATGCAGATCTCTCCGGACTTCAGCGCGAAGGGCTGCAGGAACGCCGAACCGCCCGGCACGTCCGTGATGGCGGCGTGCCCGAGCGCGCGCACGGTGTCCACCCTGTCGTGTGCCACCCGGACACGGCCGATCTCCAGCTCGGGAGCACCGTCGGAGACCGGGACGTGGACGGCCATCCGGCCGGCGGCACCCGCCTCGGTGGACAGGACGGCCTGCGTCAGGTGCTTCCGGTCGGTGGTGATCGACAGCGTCGGCCCGAGCGAGGCCGCCTGCCGTTCGGCGTTGGCGAAGGCCCGGTCCGACGCCATCTCCCTGACGACCAGACCCAGCGGCACCGCGAAGGCCACCACCACCATGCCCGTGACCGCGAGGCAGACCCGGATGAGGGCCCATCTCACCGCGGGGGCTCCAGTTTCACGCCCACGCCCCGGCAGGTGTGCAGGTAGCGCGGCCGGGCCGCGGACTCGCCCAGCTTGCGCCGCAGCCATGACAGATGGACGTCGATGGTCTTGTCGGCGCCGTACGGCTGCTTCCACACCTGCGTCAGCAGGTCCTTGCGCGAGACGACCACGCCGGGGCGTTCCGCGAGGAAGGCGAGAAGGTCGAACTCCCGGCGGGTCAGGTCGAGTTCGACACCGTCCAGGGTGGCCCGGCGGCGTACCGGGTCGACGGATATCCCCCCGACCTGGATCGCCTGGGGCAGCGCGGCGAGGGTGTCCGCGCCCGCGCCGGAGCGCCGCAGGACCGCCGCGATGCGGGCGGACAGGTGCTCCGCGGAGAACGGCTTGGTCAGGTAGTCGTCGGCACCGTCGTTGAGCAGGCGCACGATCCCGGCCTCGTCGTCCCGGGCGGTGGCGATGATCACCGGGACGTCGGTGATGCCGCGCAGCATCTTCAGGGCCTTGGCGCCGTCCAGATCGGGCAGTCCGAGGTCGAGTATCACGACGTCGAACTGGAGTTGGGAAACCTCGCGCAGCGCATCGAGCGCCGTGCCGACACTCCGCACGGTGTGGGAGGCATCGGTCAGGTGCCTAATGAGGGCAGCGCGTACGAAGCGGTCGTCCTCGACCAAGAGCACACTAGCCATGAGCGGAACCGTACGCTAATCAATGAAACGATTCGCAGGAACCTCGACGAGAACACTTAGTGCACCCTGGATCACGATGCGACGACTTCTGAAACACGGCATTGCCTGGACGCTGTCCACCGCGGTGGCGGGCGCGGTTTCCTGGTGGGGTGTACACACGGTGGTGACGGCCACCGCCTATACCCCGCCCCCCGTCCTTCCCGTTACGCAGACCCCGGGAAAGGGAGAACCGGAATCCTCACCCGGGACGCCCTCCGGCGACCCGACCACAACGCCCCCCGCACCCACGCGATCGGAGTCCGCCGGCGACGACGCGGCCGAAGTGGAAAGGAAACCCCCGGCCGGCACCTCCACCGGCCCCGCACCGGGCACCGGGCCCACCGCCGAGGACACGGCCCCGGCGGGCGAGCCGGGCGACCGCGCGAGGACGAACCCCGAGGACTACACCGTCGACGGCGGCCGGGTCACCTTCGACATGAAGGAGGACCACGCGGAACTGGTCTCGGCCACCCCGCACCCGGGCTGGCAGATGCAGGTGTGGAAGCACCCCCAGTGGATCCGTGTGAGCTTCACCGACGGCGCGCGGGAGATCTCGGTCTTCTGCACGTGGTACCAGCACGCGCCCCTCGTCGAGATCGAGGAACGGTGACCGCCCCCGCGCCTTCCGTAACGATCCGGACTCGACAGCCTTAACCCGGACGAGTGACGGCGCAACGAAATCCGTTGTTTTAAGGTTCTCTTAAACAAGCCATGACGGTTCCTTAATGAATTCCCCTGAAGGCCGCGTCGAGACGCCTTCTCCTCGCCGCTCTCGCCACCCCGGAGTACTGCTAAAGTCCGTCGGCGTGCGCAAGCGAGAGAAAACAACCACCAGAAAAAGCGCTACGGCCGCATTGGCCCTGTCGCTCGGCTTCATAGGCTGCGGAGGTATATACGCGGCCTCCCCCGCAATTGCCGCCGGCCAGTCGGCATCGTGCCCCACCCCGGGAAAGACGCCGGGCATCGGCCACAATCCGACTTTCACCGACAATAATGTCTCCCTTTTCGCCGGAGGTGACTACACGGCCGACGGAGGCACCGCGGAGGCCGAGGGGCTTCTCGTCGTCAAGGGCGACGCCACGTTCGCCAAGCACGGCGGTGGCGTGTTCAACGTCGGCCGGGTCGGAGCCGGTTCCGGCATCCTCCCCGTCTCCGGCGACGTGATGCTCGCCGTGGGAGGCGGCCTGTCGATCGACAAGGGGACCACGGTCGACGTCGGCCACGGCCTCACGGCCGGCCCCCGCTACGGCGGTTCCGTCCGGGTCGGCGGGGCGCTGGACGACCAGGGGGAACTGAGGACGAACGGCGGCTCCCTCGCCGAAGGCATGGGCCAGAAGGACGCGCTCGGCACCTACGCCGCGTTCGACGCGACCCTCAGGAAGGAGTCGTCCTCCCTCGGTTCGCTGAAGACCACGGGGACGGCCGCGAAGTCCGGTGGCTCGGTCACCTTCACCAGCACGGGAGCGGGCAAGGGCGGCCTCCAGGTCTTCGAGATCTCCGCCGCCGACCTCGACGGCGCCTCGACGTTCCTGTTCAAGTCCATCCCGGCCGGGGACTCGGTCGTCGTCAACGTGACCGGCTCCCAGGGGGTCAAGATCTCCCCGATGGCCGTCGGATTCAACGACGACCGGGTCGACCTGTACAGCTCGGCGAAGTTCGGCGAGGCCGCTTCGCGCATCCTGTACAACTTCGAGAAGTCCCCGTCCGTCACCCTGGGCGGCGGCGGGAACTTCATGGGCTCGATCCTCGCCCCCGACGCGTCCGCGGACATCACCGCGAGCACCAACGGGCGCCTGTACTTCGGCAAGGACGTGCGGACCCACGGCTCCGGCAACGAGAGCCACAACTACCCCTGGAACGGTTCACCGGCCTTCGAGTGCAAGTCCGAGACGACCGTCCCGCCGGCCCCGCCCACGAAGCCGAGCGAGCCCGCCCGGCCGGACGAGCCGACGAAGCCGGAACCGGAGCCGTCCACGACGCCGGACAGCCCGTCACCGTCGGCGCCGGCGACGCAGCCGTCGCAGCCGGACCGGCCGTCCGAGTCCGCCGAGCAGCCGGCCGCCGAGCCGTCCGCGTCGACCCCCGCGCCGCGTGACGACGACAAGGGTCTCCTCGCGACCACCGGCGCGGGACCCACCACGCTGATCGCCGTGGCGGCGGCCGCCGTCATCGCCGCCGGTGTGGCGATGTTCGCCGCCGCGCGACGTCGCCGCCGCACGTGATGAATCGGAATATATGAAGAAACTGTGAACGAAACATGAGGCGGGGCGGCGCACTACTGCCGCCCCGCCTCACCAGTTCGGCGCAGGCGCACCGCCGGCCGTTCCGGTCATTCCCGCAAGAGGATGAATTCATATGCTTCACGCGCGCAAAGGCCCAGGTCGATGACGCTTCAGCAGGCCGCAAATCCCGTCTTCGGGCACGTCGTACCGCCGGACAGCACCGAGGAGACCATCGAGCAGGAAGTCCTGAACCTCTTTACCGAGCCCACCCCTAAACAGAGCCCCCCACCGCCTCCGCCGCCGCCGCCGGCGACCGACCGTCCCGTCCCGGGTCACCGTCGCCGGAAGGGGAAATCACGTGCGCTGGTCCTCGGGTGCGGCGCGGCCGCCGGCATCGGCTCGGTAATCTTCTTCTACGCGCTCTCCGGTCATCCGGATTCCCGGCAGCCCACGGCGGCCGAACGGCCGGTGACGGCTCCCGTGCCCGCGGCGCCGGCCGAGACGTCGCAGGCACCGGCGCCCGACCCGGCCCCCAGCGAGTCCCCGTCGGCGACGCCGTCCCGCCAGGCGCCCAGTCCGAGCGAACGTGCCACGCGTCCCACCCGGTCGCCCAGCGCCACCCCCTCGACCACACCGCGCAGCACCCCGTCCACGACACCGCCTCCCAAGCCGTCACAGCGGCCACGGCAGAAACAACCGTCACAGCCGCCCCAACCGCCGAAGGACATCGTGCTGTCACTCGGCAGCCAGGGCCCCCAGGTGACCGAGCTCCAGCAACGGCTGACGCAGTTCCACCTCTACTACGGGCCCATCGACGGCGAGTTCTCCACCGACGTCACCATCGCCGTACACCGCTTCCAGTGGATGCGGAACGTCGACGAGTCCCCGGGGGTCTACGGGCCGGCCACGCGCGCGGCCCTCGAGGCCGAGACCACCGTGTCCGCCCGCGCGGGGTCCTGAGTCCGGCGGACGCAGACGCCGGACGAAAGGAACCAACCCGCCGAGCGAGGCGCGGCCCGGACGGCCGCACTCCCCTCAGGCCGAAGCCGTCGCCGGTGCGGTGGTGGCCCGTGCCGCCGCCTCCTCGTAGCGGTGCAGCAGCAGGTGGGCCATCGCCGGGTGCGTGCCCAGCGGGGCGGACGCGATCCACGGGGCCCCTGCCGCGCACTCCGCCGCGAAGCGGCCCGGGGCCGTGAAGTACGAGGCCACGGCGATGTGACGGTGGCCCCGGGCCGCCAGCGCGCGCACCGCCTCCGGGACGGTGGGGGCCGCCGCCGAGGCGAACGCGGGAAGCACCGGGACGCCGAGGCGTCCGGACAGGACGGTGGCGGTGCGGCCCGTGTCGGCGCGGGAGTCCGGGTCGCGGGAGCCCGCGGAGGCGAGGACGACGGCGCCGCCCCGGGAGCCGCGGGCGGGCCAGCCGGCCTCGGCGAGGCGGTCGTGCAGGGCGTCGACGAGCAGCGGGTGCGGGCCGAGCGGGGCGGCCAGGCGGGCGCGCACCGGGGCCGCCGCGGCCATCTCGGGGAGGTCCCGCTTGACGTGGTGGCCGCGGCTGAGCAGCAGCGGCACGAGGATCACCTCCCGGCCACCGAGGCGGGCGAGGGTGTCGGGCAGCAGGGGCGCGTTGAGCTCGATGTGTCCGAGGTGCACCGGCAGGCCGGGGCGCAGGGCGCGGACCCGGTCGAGGAGGGCGCGTACGGTACGCAGCGCGCGCGGGTCCCGGCTGCCGTGCGCGACGACGACCAGGGCGGGCGGGCCCCCGGGGTTCGCCCGGCTCGTGCCCCTCGCCATGCCCGCCATGCCCGCCGTGCCCGCCGTGCCCGCCACCGTCATGCCCGTCACCGTCATACGGCGATGGTGGCGGGGCGACGTTGCCTTCCCGTTGCGTGGGCGTCACGGGAATTTTCCGTCGGTTCACAGTGCGGTGCGCGGTCCGTGTGAGCGGGCCCGGCCCCCGGTTCCGTCCGGTGCCGTGAGTGCGGTCACCCGGCGGCCGGCGAACCGGAGGCAGGCCCCGGACGTCCCTGGGGGCAGGAGACGACCGGGGAGGGGCCGACCGATGCGCCACTGGACACCTGGCAGACCGCGCCTTCCGCGCACCCGCAGGGGGCGGCGGCGGCTGGTCCGGGCGGTCATGGCCGGATGCGTGCTGGCCCTGCTGCCCGCGACGTGGATGCACCTGGTCACCGGCGACCGGCTGCGCGCCACGGCCGACGTGCCCCGTACCGAGGTCGCGGTCGTCTTCGGCGCGGGGCTGTGGGACGGCGAGCCGTCTCCGTACCTGGCCCACCGGCTGGACGCGGCGGCCGAGCTGTACCACGCGGGGCGGATCGAGGTGGTGCTCGTGACCGGCGACAACAGCCGTGAGGAGTACGACGAGCCGGACGCCATGCGCGCCTACCTGGTCCGGCACGGCGTGCCCGACGCCCGGATCGTCAGCGACTACGCGGGCTTCGACACCTGGGACTCCTGCGTCCGCGCGAAGAAGGTCTTCGGCGTGGACCGGGCGGTGCTGATCAGCCAGGGCTTCCACATCCGGCGGGCGGTGGCGCTGTGCCAGGAGGCGGGCGTGGCGTCGTACGGCGTCGGGGTCGACGCCGTACACGACGCGACCTGGTACTACGGGGGCGCGCGGGAGATCCTCGCGGCGGGCAAGGCGGCGCTGGACGCGGTGTTCGAGCCGGATCCCACCTTCCTCGGGCCGAAGGAACCGGGGGTGGCGCGGGCCCTGGCCGGCGGGCGGTGACGCGGCCCTCACCGTGACCGGAGGGCGGCGGGGAGGTCACCGTCCCGGCGGCGTAACAGAGCGCCGCCCGGTCGCGTAACACGGGCGGCGCACGCTGGGCGGCATGCAGAACACCGCGACGCCCACGCACTGCCCGTACTGCGCCCTGCAGTGCGGGATGAACCTGACGCCCGCCGCCGACGGGAGTGTCGAGGTGAGCGAGCGGGCGGACTTCCCGGTGAACCGGGGGGCCCTGTGCGGCAAGGGGCGTACGGCGCCGGCGGTGCTCGCGGCGGGCGTCCGCCTGACGTCCCCGTTGGTGCGTTCCGGTGCCGGCGCGCTGGTGCCGGCCACGTGGGACGAGGCGCTGGACCGGATCGCCCGGAACCTCGCCCGCATCCGGGACGAGCACGGTGCGGACGCCCTCGGCGTGTTCGGCGGGGGCGGACTGACCAACGAGAAGGCGTACGCGCTGGGCAAGTTCGCCCGGGTGGTGCTGGGTACCTCGCAGATCGACTACAACGGGCGGTTCTGCATGTCGTCGGCCGCGGCGGCCGGCACGAAGGCGTTCGGTCTGGACCGGGGTCTGCCGTTCCCGCTGGAGGACATCCCGAGGACGGGATGCGTGATCCTCGTCGGGTCGAACCCGGCGGAGACGATGCCGCCGTCCCTGCGGTACTTCACCGAGCTGCGCGAGAACGGCGGCACGCTGATCGTCGTCGACCCGCGCCGCACCAGGACCGCCGAGCAGGCCGACCTGCACCTGGCGCCCCGGCCGGGCACCGACCTGGCGCTGGCGCTGGGGATGCTGCACCTGGTCGTCGCCGAGGGGCGGGTCGACGAGCGGTACGTCGAGGAGCGCACGGCCGGCTGGGAGGACGCGCGGGCGGCGGCGATGGCGCACTGGCCGGAGTACGTGGAGCGGATCACGGGGGTGTCCGTTCCCGAACTGCGGGAGGCCGTACGGCTGTTCTGTGAGCCTCCGGCCGCGATGGTGCTCACCGCGCGCGGCCCCGAGCAGCAGGCCAAGGGCACCGACACGGTGGGCGCCTGGATCAACCTGTGCCTGGCGACGGGGCGGGCCGGACGGCCCCTGTCGGGGTACGGCTGCCTGACCGGGCAGGGCAACGGGCAGGGCGGGCGCGAACACGGGCAGAAGGCAGACCAGTTGCCCGGCTACCGCAAGCTGACCGACCCGGCGGCGCGGCGGCACGTCGCCGAGGTGTGGGGCGTGGACCCCGACTCGCTGCCGGGGCCGGGGCGCAGCGCCTACGAGCTGCTGGACGCGCTGGGCACGGACATCAGGTCGCTGCTGCTGATGGGGTCCAACCCGGTGGTGTCGGCGCCCCGCGCCGCCCACATCGAGGAGCGGCTGCGCTCGCTGGACTTCCTGGCCGTGTGCGACGTGGTGCTCTCCGAGACGGCGGCGCTGGCGGACGTCGTGCTGCCGGTGACGCAGTGGGCGGAGGAGACGGGCACCACGACCAGCCTGGAGGGGCGGGTACTGCTGCGGCGGCGCGCGATCACCCCGCCGGACGGGGTCCGCAGCGACCTGGAGGTGCTGCACGGGCTGGCCGGCCGGCTCGGGGTGGAGAAGGGCTTCCCCACCGAACCGGAGGAGGTCTTCGAGGAGCTGCGCCGGGCGAGCGCGGGCGGGCCCGCGGACTACTCGGGGATCAGCTACCGGCGGCTGGCACAGGAGCAGGGCGTGTTCTGGCCGTGCCCGGCGCCGGGCACGGCACCGGCGGACACGGCCGGGACCGAGCCGCACCCGGGTACCCCGCGCCTCTTCCTCGACCGCTTCGCCACCGACGACGGCCGGGCCCGCTTCGCCCCCGTCACCCACCGCCCGAGCGCCGAGGAGCCCGACGACGAGTACCCGGTGCTGCTGACCACCGGCCGGGTCGTGGCGCAGTACCAGTCCGGCGCGCAGACCCGGCGCGTGGACGAGCTGAACGCCGCCGCGCCCGGTCCCTTCGTGGAGCTGCACCCGCGGCTGGCGGCGCGGCTGGGGGCGGCCGAGGGTGATCCGGTGGCTGTCGTCTCCCGGCGTGGCCGGGCCGTGGCGCCGGCCCGCATCACCGCCGGCATCCGCCCCGACACCGTGTTCATGCCCTTCCACTGGCCGGGCGAGGGCCGCGCCAACACCCTGACCAACCCGGCGCTGGACCCGACCTCGCGGATGCCGGAGTTCAAGGTGTGCGCGGTGCGGGTGGAAGCGGTGACGGTGACGCCGTAGCGGTCACGGCACGGGCCGGACGCCGGCCCCGGCCGGCGGACGCCGCCCTCGACCGGCGTGCCCCGGGCCCGCGGCCGGGCGGTGACAGCCGGGCAGTGACGGCCAGGCGATGACGGCCGGGCAGTGACGGCCAGGCGATGACGGCCGGGCAGTGACAGCCGGGCGGCGACGGCCGGGCGGCGACGTGGCCCCGGGCGCGGGCCGCCGCCCCGTCGGCGTCCCGCACGACCGTCCTGGCGGGAACGGGAGACGCACCGCTCCCCGCAGGGGCGTTCTCCCTCCCCGCGTGCTCCGCGGCTACGCGGTGTCGTAGGGCCGCCTCTCCTTCGCCTCCCGCAGCGCCCGGCCCCACCACACCAGTTGGTCCAGCATGGTCTTGGCCGCCGCGTCCGGCCCCGAGGGGTCCAGGAGCCTACCGGTGTCGTCGAAGGACGCGCCCGCGTTGTGGAAGGAGACCGTGTCGCGGACCGTGACGGCGTGCAGCTCGGCGAAGACCTGACGCAGGTGCTCCACGGCGCGCAGGCCACCGGCCAGCCCGCCGTAGGAGACGAGGCCGACGGGCTTGGCCCGCCACTCGGTGAAGTGCCAGTCGATGACGTTCTTCAGGCCCGCCGGGAACGAGTGGTTGTACTCGGGGGTGAGGACGACGAACGCGTCGGCGCCGGCCAGCCTGGGGGATATCTCCGCCAGCGCGGACCGCGCCTCGGGGGTCGGGGCGAGGGTCGTCGGCAGATCGGTCGCGGCGACGTCCACGACCTCGGGGACCAGGCCGTCGTGGGCCCGGAGGTGGTCCAGGAGCCAGTCGGCGACGACGGGGCCGAATCGGCGGTGGCGGTTGCTGCCGACGAGCAGGGTCACACGGAGCGGGTCGGTCGTTGTGTTCATGCCGCAGAGCCTGGTACCTCGACTTTACTTGAGGTCAAGTCGCGGCCCGCGGACCCGTCCGGGGGTGCCGGTCACCCGTTCACACCCGCGCCGCGCACCCTTCGGGATCTCGTCCGGCATCCGCCCGCCGCCCGCCGGTGACCTGCCGAAACGGCCGCCCCCGCGAGCACGCCGGGCGCGCGGCGGACACCCGTTCACCGCATTCCTGACGCCCTTTCAGAGAGCGGGCCGCGCCGGGTGCCCCTTTCCTCGGTAGGGAGGGCCACCGAAGAGCTCAGGGAGCACCGATGCGACGTACCGCCCGCCTGCTGACCGGCACCGCGCTCGCCGTCGCGGCCGCGGGCCTCACCACCGCGGCACCCGCGCACGCCGGGGAGGCCGCGTACACGGGGGAGACCGCGGTGACCGGCACGCTGAAGGTGTCCCCCTCCTCCGTCGTGCCGGGTGAGCGGGCCACGGTGAACACGACGGCGTGCGGCGGGCACGGGGCGGCGGGCGATGCCAGCGCGGTGGGCGCCGGTACGTTCACGCTGGCGCCGGGCGCGCACGAGGGCGAGGTGGCCGGGGAGTTCGAGGTGCCGCCGAGCGCGCAGCCGGGGACGTACGAGATCGTCGCGACCTGTGGTGACAGCGGCCGGCGGGTGGCGGGCGACCTGGTGGTCACGCTGACGCCGGCGCAGGGGCAGGTGTACCCCAGAGGAAGCGTGAAGACGGGGGTCGGTGGCGCTCTGGGCCCCGATCCCGTGCGGACCGCGGCCGGTGTGGCGGCTCTCGCCGTCGCCGCCGCGGGCGGTACCTGGCTCCTGCATCGCCGGGCGAGAGGCGACGGGATCTGACGGGCACCCTCCGCTGCCCGTCAGCCGGTACCGCACTTCCCCACCCCCTCCGGGTCCGACGCCCCTCGCGGCCCGGAGGGGGCCGGGGGTCCCACGAGGGAGAGGGGTCGTGTCATGCGCAGGGTCGAGAACGCCGCGATAGCCGCCGTCACGGGGGTCGCCCTCTGCTCCGGGGCCTGGCTGCTCACCGGTGGCGCCGGGACCGGGACCCCGCCGCAGCCGTCGGCCGCGCAGGCCCGCACCGGCGCCGGGCAGGCGGGGCAGACGCCCGCCGCCCCCTCGCTGCCGCCCTCCCCGCCCGACCGCATACGTGTCCCGGCGATCGGGGTGGACGCCCCCCTGACGGGCCTCGGCCTGACGCCGTCCGGCAGCCTCGACGTCCCGCCGGCCGAGCAGAAGAACCTCGCCGGCTGGTACGAGGCCGGCACCACGCCCGGCGAGACCGGGACCGCGATCGTCGCCGGGCACGTCGACAACACCGAGGGCCCCGCCGTCTTCTACCGGCTCGGCGCCCTGGAGAAGGGCGACACGATCGAGGTCGACCGGCGCGACGGCGGCGTCGCGGTGTTCACCGTGCACGCGGTGGAGGTGTACGCCGCCGAGGACTTCCCCGACGGGAAGGTCTACGGCGCGGCGGGACGGCCCGAGCTGCGGGTCATCACCTGCGGCGGGGACTACTCACGCGGTACCGGATACCAGGGCAACGTGGTGGTCTTCGCGCACCTCACCGGCAGCCGGTGAGGCGTCCAGCACGTTGGCCCTCCCCCAGGCGGCGAGCGGCGCCAGCGCCTCGTTGAGGGCCACGCCCCGGGCGGTCAGCGAGTACTCGACGCGCGGCGGCACCTCGCGGTACTCCTCGCGGTGCACGATGCCGTCGGCCTCCAGTTCCCGCAGCTGGGCGGTGAGGACCTTCTCGGTCACCCCGGGCAGTTCCCGGCGCAGGGCGCCGAAGCGGCACGTCCCTTCGCCGAGCGCCCACAGGATGAGCACCTTCCACTTGCCCCCGATGACGTCCATCGCCGCGTCGACCCCGCAGACGTACGCCCCCGGCCGCCGTGCCGTCCCCATACCCCTCACCCCGTCCCCGCTCGCTGCCTGCATTCTTCCCCCAAGGTAACCACCCACTCCGAAGTGCGTACTTGAGCGGCCGTCACCCGGGGCGGAACCTGATCACCATGACTGACACGGCAACCTCTTCCCGCATTCCGCTCACCGTCCTCGGCACCGGCGCCATGGGCACCGCCCTGGTTCGCGCCTGGCTCGCCGCCGGGCACCCCGTCACCGTCTGGAACCGCACCCCCGCCCGTGCCCGGGCCCTCGCCGCCGACGGCGCGACGGTCGCCGCGAGCGCCGCCGAGGCGGTGGCCGCGAACCGTCTGGTGATCGTCTGCCTGCTCGACGACGCCTCGGTCGGCGAGGCCCTCGACGGGGCCGACCTGACCGGACGGGACCTGGTCGACCTCACCACCGGCACACCCGCCGAGGGCCGCGCCCGCGCCGCCTGGGCGACGGCACGCGGGGCCCGTTTCCTGGACGGCGGGATCATGGCCGTACCGCCGATGATCGGTGACGCCGGCTCCGGCGGGTACGTCTTCTACAGTGGCTCCCCCGACCTCTTCGAGGAGCACCGGGACACCCTCGCCGTCCCGGCCGGCACCCGCTTCGTCGGTGCGGACGCGGGCTTCGCGGCGCTGCACGACGTGGCGCTGCTGAGCGCGATGACCGGCATGTTCGCGGGCGTGATGCACGCCTTCGCGCTGATCCGCCCCGAGGACATCGCCCCGAAGGACTTCGCCCCGCTGCTCGTGGGGTGGCTCGGCGCGATGACCGGCGTGATCCACAAGGCCGCCGACCAGTTGCAGAGCGGCGACTACGGCAAGGACGTGGTCTCCAACCTCGCGATGCAGGTGGCGGGCAACGCGACGCTGCTGCGCACGGCCGAGGAGCAGGGGGTGAGCGCGGAGCTGCTGACGCCGTACATGGCGCTGATGGAGCGCCGGCTCGCCGAGGGCAACGGGGAGGAGGACACGACGGGGGTGGTGGAACTGCTGGACGTGCGGCGGGGGACGGACGCCTGAACGCGCTTCCGGGGCCTCCGCCGGTTCCCGTCGTCCGCCGGCGGGGCGGGCGGGACCCCTCAGGCAGGCCCTAGGCCAGCCACTGCTCGTACGCCAGGTTCGCCACCAGGGCGAAGACGACCGTCAGCAGGACGACGCGGACGAACCCGCTGCCCTTCTTCAGCGCCGTGCGCGCGCCCAGGGTGCCGCCCACCAGGTTGAAGACGGCCATCAGCGCGGCCAGCTGCCACAGGACGGCGCCCTGCCAGGCGAAGGTCGCGAGGGCACCCGCGTTGGTGCAGCAGTTGACGATCTTGGCGGTGGCGGAGGCGGTGACCAGGTCCAGGTGGAGGACGGCGGTGAGCGCCAGGACGAGGAAGGTGCCGGTGCCGGGGCCGACGAGACCGTCGTAGAAGCCGATGCCGAGGCCCGCGAGGCCGATCGCGGCGAGGATCTGGCGGCGGGTGGCCGGGCCGGTGACGGGGGCGGTGCCGAAGGCGGGGCGCAGGATCACGAAGGCCGCCACCGCGAGCAGCACCACCATGATCACCGGCTTGAGCACCTCGGTGCTCATCCCGGCGGCGAAGAAGGCCCCGCCCGACGACCCGGCCAGCGCCGCCAGCCCGATGCGTACGGCCGTGCGGACGTCCACCGGCGCCCTGCGGGCGTAGGTCACCGCCGCGCCCGTGGTGCCGACGATGGCGACCGCCTTGTTGGTGCCCAGCGCGTGCGCGGCCGGGGTGCCGGCGGGCAGCCCGAGCAGCAGCGCCGGCAGGAGCAGCAGCCCCCCGCCGCCGACCACGGCGTCGATCCAGCCGGCCGCGAGGGCCGCGAGGCACAGGAGGACGACCGTGGTCAGCGATATGTCGGGCATGATCACGACCCTACGGAGGCGAGGGACGGGGCGTCCATCGGGATGAGGGACTTCTGAGGTTCCCCCGGGTCCGCCGGCGCCCCTCACACCCGGCCCCCGTCCCCGCTGAGGGCAGCGTTCCCGGTGGGAAACAGCGGTGATGCGACCGGGTAACACCCGCACCGCACGCTCAGTGCCATGACCTCGAATGCGCGTGTGGTGGTGATCGGCGCCGGACTCGCGGGCGTGACCCTCGTCCGGCGGCTCGGTGAACTCGGCACGCCCGCGCTGCTGGTCGGCGACGAGGAGCACCGCCCGTACAACCGGGTGCTGCTCGCCGAGGTGCTGGCCGGTCGCTACAGCCCCGAGGTGATCGCCCTGCCGGCGCCCGCGGAGCTGACCCGCGCCCGGGTCACCGGCATCGACCGGGCCGGGCGCACCGTCCGGTGCGCCGACGGCTCCCTGATCGCATACGACACGCTGGTCCTGGCCACCGGCTCCAACGCCGTGCTGCCGCCCCTGCGCGGCCTGTTCACCCCGGAGCGCGAACTGCCGGAGGGCGTGCACGCGTTCAGGACCATGGACGACTGCCTGGGACTGTCCAAGGCGGTGCGGCCCGGGGTACGGGCGGTGGTCATCGGCGGCGGGCTGCTCGGGGTCTCCGCGGCCCGTGCGCTGGCCGTGCGCGGCGCCCAGGTCGTCCTCGCCCAGCAGTCCGAGCGGCTGCTGGAACGCCAGCTCGACCCGGCCGCCTCGCAGCTCGTGCGGCGGCACCTGGAGGCCCTCGGCGTCGAGGTGCACACCGAGTGCCGGGTCCGGGACGTGCGCTCGGCCGGCGGGGCGGTGCGGTCGGTGGAGATGGCCGACGGGTACGCCCTCGGTGCCGACCTGGTCGTCCTCGCGTGCGGGGTCCGTCCGCGCGTCGGCCTCGCGCAGGCCGCCGGCCTGGAGGTCCGCGGGGGCGTGGTCGTCGACGACGAGCTGCGCACCTCGGACCCGCACATCCACGCGGTCGGCGACTGCGCCCGGCACGCGGACCGGGTCTACGGGCTGGCCGCGCCCGCCCTGGAACAGGCCGGCGCGCTGGCCGGGCTGCTGGCCGGCGACACCACCGCCCGCTACACCGGCACCCGTTCCCTGACCCGGCTCACCCTCACCGGGCCGGGCAGTCCTTTCGACCTCGCCGCGTTCGGCGAGACCGACCCCCGCCCCGGCGACGACGTCGTGCAACTCGCCGACGCCACCCGGGGCACCTACCGCAAGGTCGTCGTCCGTGACGACCGGCTGGTCGGCGGGGTCCTGGTCGGCGAACTCGGCACCGTCGGCGCGCTCGCGCGCGCCTGGGAGGGAGCAGAGCCGCTCCCGTCCGACGGCGGCCCCCTGCTCCACCTGCTCACCCATGACGGAGGCTCCTGATGACCGCCACCCCGGGGCCCACCCCCACCATCGTGCTCGTCGGCCACGGCATGGTCGGCCAGCGTTTCCTCGAGGCGCTCGCCGAGCGCGGCCTGACCGCCACGCACCGCGTGGTCGTGCTGTGCGAGGAGCCGCGCCCCGCCTACGACCGCGTCCACCTCACCTCGTACTTCTCGGGGAAGACCCCCGACGACCTGTCGATGACCGACCCGGCCTTCCTCGACGAGCACGGCGTCGAGCTGCACGTCGGTGACCCGGCCCTGACCGTCGACCGCGAGGCGCGCAGGGTGACCACCCGCTCCGGGCTGGTCGTCGACTACGACGTGCTGGTGCTGGCCACCGGCTCCTACCCGTTCGTCCCGCCGGTCCCCGGCAAGGACGCCGAGGGCTGCTTCGTCTACCGCACCATCGAGGACCTGCTCGCGATCGAGGAGTACGCGAAGAACGCGACGACCGGCGCGGTGGTCGGCGGCGGACTGCTCGGCCTGGAGGCGGCGGGGGCGCTCAAGGGCCTCGGGCTCACCTCGCACATCGTGGAGTTCGCGCCCCGCCTGATGCCCATGCAGGTCGACGAGGGCGGCGGCGCGGCGCTGCTGCGCACCATCGAGAACATGGGCCTGTCCGTCCACACGGGCGTGGGCACGCAGGAGATCCTGACCGGCCCGGACGGCTCGGTCACCGGGATGAAGCTGTCCGACGGTTCCGAACTCGCCACCGACCTGGTGGTGTTCAGCGCCGGTGTCCGCCCCCGCGACCAGCTGGCCCGCGACTGCGGCCTGGCGGTCGGCGAGCGCGGCGGCATCAGCGTGGACGAGCAGTGCCGGACGGTCACCGACGAGCACGTGTTCGCGATCGGCGAGTGCGCGCTGGCGGCCGACGGCCGGGTCTACGGGCTGGTGGCGCCGGGTTACGAGCAGGCCGAGACGGTCGCCGCGACGATCGCCCGGGACGAGGCGGCGTTCACCGGCGCCGACATGTCCACCAAGCTGAAGCTGCTCGGCGTCGACGTGGCGTCCTTCGGCGACGCGCACGGCACCGCCGAGGACTGCCTGGACGTCGTCTACTCGGACTCCCGCGCGGGCCTGTACAAGAAGCTGGTCGTCGCCCGGGACGGCACGCTGCTCGGCGGCATCCTGATCGGCGACGCGGAGACCTACGGCACGCTGCGCGCCTTCACCGGCTCGGTCCCGCCGGTCTCGCCCGAGTCCCTCGTGCTTCCGGCGGGCGTCGGGGCGCCGGCCCAGCTCGGCCCCTCCGCGCTCCCCGACGACGCGGTGGTCTGCTCCTGCCACAACGTCACCAAGGGCGCGGTGCGCGGCGCGGTCACCGACCACGCGTGCGCGACCGTGCCCGAGGTGAAGAAGTGCACCAGGGCCGGCACCGGCTGCGGCTCCTGCGTCAAGGTGCTCGGCCAGCTGATCGACGCCGAGCTGGAGGCGAACGGCGTCGAGGTCGACAAGGGCCTGTGCGGCTGCTTCGCGCAGACCCGCGAGGAGCTGTACGAGATCGTCCTCGCCCTGCGGATCACCTCCTACCGGGAACTGCTCGACCGGCACGGCCGCGAGGGCGCCCGGGGCGCTGACGGCTGCGAGGTCTGCAAGCCGACGGTCGGCTCGATCATCGCCTCCCTCGCCCCGGTGATCGGCGCGAGCGGGTACGTCCTGGAGGGCGAGCAGGCGGCGCTCCAGGACACCAACGACCACTTCCTGGCCAACCTCCAGAGGAACGGCTCGTATTCGGTCGTCCCCCGCATTCCCGGGGGTGAGATCGCCCCGGAGAAGCTGATCGTCATCGGTGAGATCGCCCGTGACTTCGGCCTCTACACGAAGATCACCGGCGGTCAGCGCATCGACATGTTCGGCGCCCGCGTCGAACAGCTCCCCGTGATCTGGGCCCGGCTGGTGGACGCCGGCTTCGAGTCCGGGCACGCGTACGGGAAGTCGCTGCGCACGGTGAAGTCCTGTGTGGGGCAGACCTGGTGCCGCTACGGCGTCCAGGACTCGGTGCGCATGGCGATCGACCTGGAGCTGCGCTACCGGGGCCTGCGCTCCCCGCACAAGCTGAAGTCGGCGGTCTCCGGGTGCGCCCGCGAGTGCGCCGAGGCCCAGTCGAAGGACTTCGGCGTGATCGCCACCGCGAACGGCTGGAACCTGTACGTCGGCGGCAACGGCGGCGCCACCCCGCGCCACGCGGACCTGCTCGCGCAGGACCTGTCCGACGCCGAACTGGTCCGGCTGATCGACCGGTTCCTGATGTTCTACATCCGCACCGCCGACCGGCTGGAGCGCACCTCCACCTGGCTGGAGCGGATCCCCGGCGGCCTCGGCCACGTGCGGGACGTGGTCGTGCACGACTCGCTCGGCATCTGCGACGAGCTGGAGTCCCAGATGCGGGCCCATGTGTCCCACTACCGCGACGAGTGGGCCGAGACCATCAACGACCCCGAGAAGCTGGCCCGGTTCGTGTCCTTCGTCAACGCGCCCGACACCCCCGACCCGGTCGTGGGCTTCGTGCCCGAACGCGACCAGATGAAGCCCGACCTGCCGCTGCTGGACATCGGCCTGCGGCGCACCGAGGAAGACGTCCTGGAAGGAAGCACCCGGCGATGACCCTGGCACCCGAGACGACCGACCTGAAGGTCCGCGTGCGGCTGGCGGACGACTGGTTCACGGCCTGCGACCTCGGCGCCCTGCTCCCCGGCCGCGGCGTGGCGGCCCTGCTGCCGGACGGCGGCCAGGTGGCCCTGTTCCGTGACCGGAACGGCGAGCTGTACGCCATCGGCAACCGCGACCCGTTCACCGGAGCGGCGGTGCTCTCCCGCGGCCTGACCGGCACCCACCAGGGCCGGCCGTTCGTCGCCTCTCCGCTGCTCAAGCAGCGGTTCGACCTGGCGACCGGGCAGTGCCTGGACGACGAGGAGGTACGGGTGGAGACGTACGAGGTGAAGGCCGCGTAGGGCCTGCCGGCCGGCTCCCCGCGGCGGCCGTGTCGGTGCTCGCGCGGGGCGCCGCCCTGGACCACGCCGCCCTGGACCGCATCGTGTACGGCGTCCGCGTCGACGCCGCCGGTCCGGGCGCCACGGCGGCCTCCATGTCCTGCGGCCGGTCGGGACGGAGGCGGGGCGTGCGGAGCGGGACGCCGCCCGGCCAGGTCTCGGCGGTGGAGGAGGCCGCGGCAGCCGTGCTGTACCTGGCGTCGGACGGCGCCGCGTCCGTGGCGGGGCCGGCCTGGTCGTCGACGGGGGGACAGACGGCCTCAGCCGTCCGCCCGCTCCGGCGCTCCCACCGGGCGCGCCTCAGCCGTCCGCCCGCTCCGGCGCCCCCACCGGGCGCGCCACAGCCGTCCGCCCGCTCCGGCGCCCCCACCGGGGCGGTCAGGTCTTCAGCGCCTCGTACGTGACGCCCGTCAGCCGCTCGGAGGCGGCCCACAGCCGCTCCCCCATCGCGTCGTCGAGGGTCCAGGGCGCCCGCCAGGACGGTGCGGGCGCCCCGCGCCACATCGCGAAGGACGGGCCGGTGAAGGAGTCGGCGGCCACGCCGGGCGCGGTCGCCGCGTACAGGACGGGCAGCGCCCCCGCCTCGGCGGGCTGGGCGATGACCCGGTTGGCCAGCAGCATCACCCGCTCGGCGAGCCGGCGTCCCTCGGCCCGCGGTCCCGCGGTCTGCAGGTTGGTCTCCGCGTACCCCGGGTGGGCGGCGACGGCGCTCAGGCCCGTCCCGGCGTCCAGCGCCGCGAGCCGGCGTGCCAGCTCGTGGGTGAAGAGCAGGTTGGCGGACTTGGAGCGGGCGTAGGCGCTCCAGCGCCCGTAGCGCCGTACGTTGTTGAGGTCGCGCGGGTCGATGTTGGCCAGCGCGTGCAGGAGGCTGGAGACGGTCACGACGCGGGCGGCCGGCGCGGCGAGCAGGGCGGGCAGCAGCAGGCCGGTGAGGGCGAAGTGGCCCAGGTGGTTGACGCCGAACTGCGTCTCGAAGCCGTCGGCCGTCGTGCCGTGGGGCAGCGCCATCACCCCGGCGTTGTTGACGAGGAGATCGACCCGCTCGTAGGGAAGTCCGTGCGCGAACTCCCGCACGGAGCCCAGGTCCCCGAGGTCCAGCCGCGCCTGCTCCACGGCGGCGTCCGGCACCTCGCCGACGAGGCGCTCCACGGCCGCGCTCCCGCGCGCTTGGCTCCGGCAGGCGAGCACCACCCGCGCCCCCTTGCGTGCCAGTTCCCGGGACACCACGTACCCGAGGCCGCCGTTGGCCCCGGTCACGACGGCGACGCGCCCGTCCAGGTCCGGGATGTCGCCCACGTTCCAGCCGGTCATCCACGGCTCCTTCCCGGATCGGCCCCTGCTCACCGTACGCGTCCGGCGGGCCGGCGCAGGGGGTTGTCGTCCGGTTCCCCCGCGTTCGCACGCGCGACCCCACCGGCGGCGGACCGCTGCCGGCCGTGTGCTCAGCGGTGCGGCGCCGGCGGCTTCAGGCTGAACGCGGCGCTGCTGAGCCACCGCCGCGCGGCCCGGGCCACCGGGCGCTCGACGAACCGCTGCATGACGTACGACAACGCGACCAGGCCGGCGACGGTGGCGCCGACCATGGCCCAGGGGTCGGCTCGGTCGCCGAAGTGGTGCAGGACGGTCACGCCGATGGCGTCGTGCAGCAGGTACAGCGGGAAGGTCAGCGTGCCCGCGACGGTCAGTCCGCGCCAGCGCAGGCGGCTGGTCCAGCCGAGGGCGATGGCGGCGACCAGCAGGAAGAAGACCGTGATCACCAGGATCAGCCAGCCGCGCCCCGGGGACCAGAGGTCCCAGTCGACGCGTCCGCCGCCCGGCGTCAGCAGGTAGTGCAGGGCCACCAGCCACGACATGGCGACGATGCCCCAGAGCAGCGGCGTCGGCCGGTAGCGGTACATGAGGTAGTAGGCCATGCCCGCGATGAAGTACGGGGCGGAGGGCGGGTTCACCAGCAGCGTGAGCAGCGGGATGCCGGCGCCGGGTGCCAGCACCGCCGCGACCGTCCACAGTCCGCAGTAGACGACCACGCGCCGGTAGGTCAGGCCCTTCCACACCACGACCGCGAAGGTGAGGTAGAAGCACAGCTCGGGCCAGAGCGTCCAGTAGACGGAGTCGAGGTTCTCCACGCCCAGCGGTTTCTGGAGCATCGTGAGGTTGGCGAACAGCACCCGCGCGGGCGGGTGCCCGAACGGGTTGTCCGCGAAGTAGACCACGCACGCGGTCACGGCGATCGCCGCCCAGTACATCGGGTAGAGGCGCGTGACGCGCGAGATGAAGAAGTCGCGCGGGGTGCGCCCCCACGCGCTCATGCAGATGACGAAGCCGCTGATCAGGAAGAACAGTTCGACGCCGAGCCGGCCGAAGGCGAAGTAGCCGTGCGCCTCGGGGAAGACGGTTCCGACGGGGCGGCCCCAGATGGTCTCCATCGTGGTGGGAACCTGACCGACGAAGTGGAAGAGGACCACGGACAGGGCCGCCAGGAAGCGCAGGCCGTCGAGCGCCGCGAGCCGGTCCCTGCGGACGGGCGGTCCGGCCTCCGGCACTCTCGCCCCGACGACGGCCCGGGTCCCCGGCACTCCCCGGGCGGCTCTCTCCCCGTCCCCGGACGGTGTGGTCGTTCCGGCCGGTTCCCTGTGATCCGTCTGGGTCATCCCCCACCGTCCCGGTCGGCCGCTGTCCACTACCAGGGCTCTCGTACTTCGCTGACAGCCTGCTGCTGCTCAGCCGGCGGGAATTCATTCCGTGCGCCACGTCACAGGGGAAGGGAAGACGAGAGGAGGCGGCACCCCCGCACGGGTGCCGCCTCCTCTCGTGGTCCGGAGCCGCCGCCGATCGGTGAGGGTGGTCGGGTGACAGACGGCGGCTCCGGGGTCTTCGCCCCGCGGGGGTCTAGCGGTGGTCGCTGCCCTTCGACTGCGACGCCGCGCGGCCGGCCTCCAGCCGGGCCACGGGGATCCGGAACGGGGAGCAGGAGACGTAGTCCAGACCCACCTCGTGGAAGAAGTGGACCGACTCGGGGTCGCCTCCGTGCTCGCCGCAGACGCCGAGCTTCAGGTCGGGGCGGGTGGCGCGGCCGGCCTTCGCGGCGGCGGCGACCAGGGAGCCGACGCCGTCCTTGTCGATCGTCTCGAACGGGGAGACGCCGAAGATGCCCTTCTCCAGGTAGGCCGTGAAGAAGCTGGCCTCGACGTCGTCGCGGCTGAAGCCCCACACGGTCTGGGTGAGGTCGTTGGTGCCGAAGGAGAAGAACTCGGCGGCCTCGGCGATCTGGCCGGCGGTCAGCGCGGCGCGCGGCAGCTCGATCATCGTGCCGATCGACAGCTTCAGCCTGGCGCCGGTGGCCGCCTCGACCTCGGCGATGACCTGGTCGGCCTCCTCGCGGACGATCTCCAGCTCCTGGACGGTGCCGACCAGCGGGATCATGATCTCGGCGCGCGGGTCGCCCTTGGCCGCCCGGCGCTCGGCCGCGGCCTCGGCGATGGCCCGCACCTGCATGGTGAACAGGCCGGGGATGACCAGGCCGAGGCGGACGCCGCGCAGGCCCAGCATCGGGTTCTGCTCGTGCAGGCGGTGCACGGCCTGGAGCAGGCGCAGCTCGTTCTCGTGCGGCTCCTGGCGGGACTCGGCGAGGGCGACGCGCACCGACAGTTCGGTGATGTCGGGCAGGAACTCGTGCAGCGGCGGGTCGAGGAGGCGGACGGTGACCGGGAGGCCGTCCATCGCCTCGAACAGCTCGACGAAGTCCTGCTTCTGGAGCGGCAGCAGCTCCTTCAGGGACTCCTCGCGCTCGGCCTCGGTGTCGGCCAGGATCAGCCGCTCCACCAGCTCGCGCCGGTCGCCGAGGAACATGTGCTCGGTGCGGCACAGGCCGATGCCCTGGGCGCCGAAACGGCGGGCGCGCAGCGCGTCCTCGGCGTTGTCGGCGTTGGCGCGCACCCGCAGGCGGCGCTTGCGGTCGGCGAAGGCCATGATCCGGTGGACCGCCTCGACCAGTTCGTCGGCGTCCTCGGCGCCGGCGTGCATGCGGCCCTCGAAGTACTCGACGACCGGGGAGGGCACGACCGGGACCTCGCCCAGGTAGACCTTGCCGGAGGAACCGTCGATGGAGACGACGTCGCCCTCCTCGACGACGTGCCCGCCGGGCACGGTCATCCGGCGGCGCTTGGTGTCGACCTCCAGCTCCTCCGCGCCGCAGACACAGGTCTTGCCCATGCCGCGCGCGACGACGGCCGCGTGGGAGGTCTTGCCGCCGCGCGAGGTGAGGATGCCCTCGGCGGCGATCATGCCGTCGAGGTCGTCGGGGTTGGTCTCGCGGCGGATCAGGATGACCTTCTCGCCGGAGCGGGACCACTTGACGGCGGTGTACGAGTCGAAGACGGCCTTGCCGACCGCCGCGCCCGGTGAGGCGGCGATGCCCCGGCCGACCTGCTCGACCTTGGCGTCCTCGTCGAAGCGGGGGAACATCAGCTGCGCGAGCTGGGCCCCGTTGACCCGCTGGAGGGCCTCCGCCTCGTCGATCAGGCCCTGGTCGACGAGCTGGGTGGCGATGCGGAAGGCCGCGCCCGCGGTGCGCTTGCCGACGCGGGTCTGGAGCATCCACAGCTGGCCGCGCTCGATGGTGAACTCGATGTCGCACAGGTCCAGGTAGTGGTTCTCCAGCGTCTCCATGATCTGCATCAGCTGGTCGTACGACTTCTTGTCGATCTGCTCCAGCTCCGCCAGCGCGACGGTGTTGCGGATGCCGGCGACGACGTCCTCGCCCTGGGCGTTCTGGAGGTAGTCGCCGTAGACGCCCTGGTGGCCGGAGGCGGGGTCGCGGGTGAAGGCGACGCCGGTGCCGGAGTCGGGGCCCAGGTTGCCGAAGACCATGGAGCAGACGTTGACGGCCGTGCCGAGGTCGTGCGGGATGCGTTCCTGGCGGCGGTAGAGCTTGGCGCGCTCGCCGTTCCAGGAGTCGAAGACGGCCTTGATGGCGAGGTCCATCTGCTCGCGCGGGTCCTGCGGGAAGTCCCGGCCTGCCTCGGTCTTGACGATCTTCTTGAACTTGGCGACCAGCTTCTTGAGGTCGGCGGCCTCCAGCTCGGTGTCGACCGTGACCTTCTTGGCCGCCTTGGCCGCCTCCAGCGCCTCCTCGAAGAGGTCGCCGTCGACACCGAGGACGGTCTTGCCGAACATCTGGATCAGCCGCCGGTAGGAGTCCCAGGCGAAGCGGTCGTCGCCGGCCTGCTGGGCCAGGCCCTGCACCGACTTGTCGGAGAGGCCGATGTTGAGGACCGTGTCCATCATCCCGGGCATGGAGAACTTGGCACCGGAGCGGACCGACACGAGGAGGGGGTTGTCGGCCTGGCCGAGCTTCTTGCCCATCTTCTCTTCGAGGGCGGCGAGGTGCGCACTCACCTCGTCACGCAGTGCCGCCGGCTCCTCGCCACTGTCGAGGTAGACCTTGCAGGCCTCGGTGGTGATGGTGAAGCCGGGCGGGACCGGGAGGCCCAGGTTGGTCATCTCGGCGAGGTTGGCACCCTTGCCGCCGAGCAGGTCCTTGAGGTCCTTGTTGCCCTCGGTGAAGTCGTAAACGAACTTCGCTGCGTTCGCTACCTGGGGATCTTTGTTTTCCGACACGGGTCTCGACTCCTCGAGGACGCGGTGGCTGCCCTGACGGCGAGAATGTACCCAGATCGAAGGCACCTGGGTACGTCCACTTGCGCGTCATGCGCCTGTAACCACTCGTCCGCCAGCGGATCGAAAGTCACGGCTTGGCAAGCGCCCGACCGGGCGTGTTTTCACTTCTTGAACGCATCGCCCCGGACCGGCCGCCGACAAGCGCTCGCATGAGCTTCATTCTCCACGTTTGAGTTCGGTCGGTGAACGCTCAAGACGTGGCACTGAGTGCCACACTTTGAGAAGTGGACTCGCCTGTGATCCGCTCATCTGAGCACTCCCCCTATCAGAGGTGGCGAGAATCACGCTGCCACAGGTCGCCGGATTTCACCATGCGGGACGGGTGAACGGGCTGCGCGTGAGCGGGCCGTGCGTGAGCGGGCCGTGCGCGGCGGACGTACGGACGGGGCGGCGGACCCGGCCCTCTCGCCGGGTCCGCCGCCCATCGGGTACGCGGGGAAGCTGGGCTGGTCAGCCGCCGGAGGTGTCCAGCTCCGCGTCCTCGCCGACGCCCGCGCAGTCGTACGGGTCCTTGAGCCAGCCGTCCGGCAGGACCACGCGGTTGTTGCCGGAGGTGCGGCCGCGGGGGCCGTCGGCGCCGGCCGGCCAGGGCTGGTCGAGGTCGAGTTCGCCGAGGCCGGCGCGCAGCTCCTCCAGGGAGGAGGTGACGGCGAGCCGCTTGCGCATCTCGGAGCCGACGGCGAAGCCCTTGAGGTACCAGGCGACGTGCTTGCGGAAGTCGATGACGCCGCGCGCCTCGTCGCCGATCCACTCGCCGAGCAGGGTGGCGTGCCGGACCATCACGTCGGCGACCTCGCGCAGCGTGGGCCGCACGTAGTCCTCCGTACGCCCCTCGAAGGCGGCCACCAGGTCGGCGAAGAGCCAGGGCCGCCCCAGGCACCCGCGGCCGACCACGACGCCGTCGCAGCCGGTCTCCCGCACCATCCGCAGCGCGTCCTCGGCGGACCAGATGTCGCCGTTGCCGAGCACCGGGATCTCCGGGACGTGCTCCTTCAGCCGGGCGATGGCGTCCCAGTCGGCGGTGCCGCCGTAGTGCTGGGAGGCGGTGCGGCCGTGCAGGGCGATGGAGGTCACGCCCTCCTCGACGGCGATCCGGCCGGCGTCGAGGTAGGTGAGGTGGTCGTCGTCGATGCCCTTGCGCATCTTCATCGTGACGGGCAGGTCGCCGGCGCCGCTCACGGCCTCGCGGAGGATGGCGCGCAGCAGGTTGCGCTTGTACGGGAGGGCCGATCCGCCGCCCTTGCGGGTCACCTTGGGCACGGGGCAGCCGAAGTTCAGGTCGATGTGGTCGGCGAGGTCCTCCTCCGCGATCATGCGGACGGCCTTGCCGACGGTCGCGGGGTCGACGCCGTACAGCTGGATCGAGCGCGGCGTCTCGCTCGCGTCGAAGTGGATCAGCTGCATGGTCTTCTCGTTGCGCTCGACCAGCGCCCTGGTCGTGATCATCTCGCTCACGAACAGGCCCTTGCCACCGGTGAACTCCCTGCACAGCGTGCGGAAGGGCGCGTTGGTGATGCCGGCCATCGGCGCCAGGACGACGGGCGGCGCGACGGTGTGCGGGCCGACCTGCAACGGCGGGGTGACAGTGCTGGGGGCGGGCGTGGTGGGCGTGGACATTCCCCCATTGTCCCGCACCCGGAACGGTGCCGGCCGCACCCCGGGCGAGGATCACGCCTGCCGCATCGCCCCGCCGGCGGCGCCGCACCGGCGGCCCTCCCGTGCCGCCGGTGCGGGACGGCGCGGCACCGACCGCGTCACCGCGCCGCCCCGACTCGCGTCCCATCCCGACTGGACGTACCACCCCGACTCGGCGTCCCACCCCGACTCGGCGTACCACCCCGACTCGGCGTCCCACCCGGACTCGGCGTCCCACCCCGACTCGGCGTCCACCGCCGAGGGCCGACCGGCAGGACCATGTCACCGCATCCCCCACCCTCGGCGTCCGCGGGCGGGGGCCACCGGCGGGATCCCGGCGCCGGACGCCCCGTCTCGCGGCGTCCGCCGCCGGGAGGTCACCGGCGGGACCGTCTCACCGCACCGCCTCCGGCAGCCGCTCCGTCACCTTCGGCCAGTGCCTCACGACCGCCTCCTCCACCCTCGGCAGCGCCCGCTGACCCGCCAGCGCCAGGGCGATCGCCGCGGCCACGCCCGCCCAGGCGAGCGGACCCAGCGGGGTGCAGCCGAAGAGCTGGCTGGCGCCCGGGGTCTGGACCAGGGCGACCAGCGCGGCGGCTGAGCCGAGCGAGGTGACCTGCACCAGGCGGCTGCCGCGCCGGTCGGCCAGGGTCTGGGCGAGCTGGGTGCCGACCACCGCGCACAGCGCCATCGTCGTGGAGCGGTGCCGCGAGCCCGGGGTGAAGCGGCCGAACAGCCAGGCCGCGGTCGCCCCGAGCGCCGTGGTCATGGCCCGGTGCCGGATCTGGCGGATCAGCGGGGCGCCCAGCACCGCCGTGCCGAGCGGCGCGCCCGCGTCGGCGTCCTCCTGCGCGGGGTCCCCCGTCTGCGTCACCGCCACCGCCATCGCGGGGAACAGGTCGGTGAAGAGGTTGACCAGCAGCATCTGGCGGGTGGACAGCGGGGCGGCGCCGCCGAGGACGGTGCCGAGGATGCCGAAGCCGACCTCGCCCGCGTTGCCGCCGATCAGGATGGCGATGGCGTCGGCGACGCTGTGCCACAGCGCCCGGCCCTCCCGGACCGCCTCCACCAGGACCAGCAGGTCGTCGCCCGTGACGACCAGGTCGGCGGCGTTGCGGGCGGCGGCCGAGCCGCGGGCGCTGATGCCGACGCCGATGTCGGCGGCCCGGATGGCGGCCGCGTCGTTGGCGCCGTCGCCGACCATGCCGACGACCCGCCCGGCGTCCCGCAGGGACTCGACGACCTGGAGCTTCTGCTCGGGCGCGACCCGGGCCACCACGTCCGCGTCGCGCAGCATGCGGGAGCGGGCCGAGCGGTCGGCGGCGGCCAGCTCGTCACCGGTGACCACGACCGCGTCCTCGGGCCAGCCCAGGTCGACGGCGATGGCGCGGGCGGTCTGCGGATGGTCGCCGGTCAGCACCACGGGCCGTACGCCCGCCTCGCGCAGCCCGCGCACCAGCGCCGGGGACGTCTCGCGCGCCACGTCGGCCAGGGCGAGCAGCCCCGCGAACTCCAGGTCCGACGGCTGCTGTTCGAGGACGTCGGCCGGCTTCTCGCCCCTGCGCAGGGGACGGGAGGCCACCGCGATGATGCGCAGTCCGTCGCGGGCCAGGGTCTGCGCCCTCTCGGAGGCCTGCGGCGGCAGGTCGGCGCAGGCGGGCAGCACGGTCTCCGGGGCGCCCTTGACCACCAGCACCGGCGCTCCGTCGCCGTCCCGTCCGACGGCGGCGGCGTATCCGCGCGAGGTCTCGAAGGGCAGGCCCTCGTCCTGCGCCCACCGGGGGTCGTCCCCGGCCGCGTCCAGGACGGCCTCGTCGGTGGCGTGGGTGGGCCGGGTGCCGTCGCCGTCCAGGCGGGGGCAGGCGCGCGCGGCGATCCGTACCGTGTCGGCGGCGTCCGGGTCGCCCGCCGTGCGGACCGTGCCGTCGGTCCCCGCGACCCGTGTCAGCCGCAGCCTGTTCTCGGTGAGCGTGCCGGTCTTGTCGAAGCAGATGGTGTCCATGCGGCCCAGCGCCTCCAGCGTGCGCGGGGTGCGCACGAGGACGCCCCGGCGGCTGAGCCGGCGGGCCGCCGCCAGCTGGGCCACCGTCGCCACCAGCGGCAGCCCCTCGGGCACGGCGGCCACCGCCACCGACACGCCACCGGCGACGGCCTGCCGGATCGGCGCTCCGCGCAGCAGCGACAGGCCGGTCACCGCGGCCCCGCCCGCCAGCGTGAGGGGCAGCGCCTTGCGGGTCAGCTCCTGGAGCCGCGCCTGCACTCCGGCCGCCGAGGGCGTACGGGCCGCCAGGGCCACCGCCCGCGCCGCCTCGGTGTGGTCGCCGATGTCGACGACGACGGCCCGGGCGCGGCCGGCGACCACGGTCGTGCCCTCGAAGACCATGCAGTACCGCTCGGCCACGGGCGCGCGGGGCACCGGGTCCACGCACTTGTCGACGGGCAGCGACTCCCCGGTCAGCGCGGACTCGTCCACCTCCAGCCCGTCCTCCCACAGCAGCCGGGCGTCGGCGGGCACGACGTCGTCCGCCTTCAACTCGATCACGTGGCCCGGGTGCAGCCGGGCCGCGTCCATGATGGTCGGCTCCCCCTCCCGGGAGGGCTCCTCGGTGACCCGCGCCTTCTGCTTCTGCTCCGCCAGCAGCCCGGACAGCGCCCGCTCGGCGCGCAGCCGCTGGAACCCGCCGACCAGCGCGTTCAGGTCGAGCGCGCCGACCACCAGCAGGGCGTCCACGACCGAGCCGAGGATCGCGGAGGCGGCGGAGCCGACGGCCAGCACGGGGGTGAGCGGATCGTCCAGCTCCCCTCGCACGGCCCGCGCCAGCTGCCACGACCAGCGTGCCGGGGCCAGCGCCCGCACCCGGCCGGCCCGTCCGGCGACCGCGCGCAGCCGGCCCGTGGCCTGCTCGACGACGGTCGGTTCGGGCTCCCTCTCGTGCTCCAGCTCCAGCCGCTCGCGTACGTCGCCGGGGTCCAGCGCGTGCCACGCCACCCGCGCCCGGGGGTGCGGCGCACGGGCCGTCGCCACGCCGAGCGCCGCGCGCGCCCCGGACAGCAGGGCCGCCGCCGCGCTCGCGTCGACCGGGGCGTGCCGCAGCCCGGGCAGCGCGGAAGCGGCGCCCCCGTTCCCGCCCTTGCCGCGTGCCTCGCCCACCGCCACCAGCAGCCCGGACAGCGCGGCACCGGACCGGGCCAGGGTCTGCGACCGGTGCCCGACCTTCCGGGCCGCCGGCACCGCGCGCAGCAGCCGCCACACGTCGGCCAGGCCGCCCGGCGCGAGGACGTCCGCGCTCCACGCCACGGGGCTGTCCGCGTCGGCCAGCGCGACCGCCACGTCCCCGCCGAGCAGCCCGGCGCACACCGCGTCGTCGTCACCGGGCCGGGGCCGTACGACGGTGATGACACCGCCCTCGGCCCGCAGTCCGTCCACGACCTCGCGCAACGGCCGCTCGGCGGACACCACTTGGTCCGCGAGGCCGGTGAAGTCGGCCAGTGCCGGGTCCTCCACCATCACCACGCGCAGGCCCGCGCGCCGCGCCGCGTCCAGTACCTCCTCCGTCCACGGGTCCGCGCCCGTGCCCGGCACCCGCAGCGCACTGGGATGCAGGACGACGGTGCCGGCCATCTCCAGCTGCCGCAGCCGTTCGGGGTCGCGTACGAGCACGCCCTTGCGGGAGAGGGCGGCGCTCAGCACGGCGTGGAAGGCGGCGGGACCGTAGCGCGCGGCCTTGGGCGAGCCGGCCAGCACCGCCTCGGCGGCCTCGGCGACGTCGTGCTTGACGAGCAGCGTGGCCACCGCGCCCGCCACGCTGCCGGTCGAGGCGTGGGTGGCGTACTCCTGGGCGGGCGAGGTCCGCAACGGCGGGCGCAGGGCGGGGTCCGCGGACAGGCTGCCCCGGGCCGGGACGCACAGCCGGTCGTGCACGACCTCGAAGGCCGCCGTACGGGCCACCGCCTCGGTGAGCTGGCAGGCGCGCAGCACGCCGTCGAGCACCAGGGAGGTGGGGCTCTGGCCCGCGCCGTGGACGGCCGCGTTGGCGACGGCCATCGCCACGTCCATGCGGCGGTCGCCGAGCCGTTCGCGCAGCCGGCGGCGGAAGGCGGGGTTCTCGCGCAGCAGCGTCGCCGCGGCCGTCACCAGACGGGGCGAGGGCGGCAGCCGCAGGCGTGCGGCGGTCACGGCGGCGGCGATGCCGAGCGCGTCGGCCCCGAGGGCGGTCGCCGCGACGCGGACCGAGGCCGGGTCGCCGGGGTGGAGCGGCTCCTCCACCGGGTCGCCCTCGCCGCCCCGGGTTCCCGCCCGGGCCAGTCCGTGTTCTTCGGCGAGCTCGACTGCCCGGTCCACCACCCGGTCGGTGAGTGCGTCCTCGGTCGCGGTCACGACCAGCCGGGCGAGGCCGGTGTCCCAGTAGGCGAGCACCACGTCCGGGTGCTCGGCCAGGGCCGCCGCCACCCGCCGTGCCACGCGTTCCGTGCCGCCCGCCCGGCGCACCGCGTCCGTCGCGGCCGGCCGGAGCGCGAGGTGCGCCCGGGGTCCCGCCCGCCAGTCCCGGGTGCCGCCCGGCAGCGCGGCGCGGACGACCCGTGCCGCCCGCCCCGCGAAGTCGGCGCCGCGTACACCCGCTCGTGCGGTGCCCGCCAGCGCGCCGGCCGCGGCTCCCAGGGCGGGCGCGGTGCCGCGTGCGAGCAGCCGCGGCCCGGCCAGCACGGGCCCGGTGACGGCACCCTGGGCGAGGGTCAGAAGTCCACCGGCCATCGTTGCCTCTCAGTCCGCCTTTCGCGTACGCGACGCGGAGGCCGTACGGCTGCGGCTCCCGGCCGGGCTCGCGGGCCGGGTCGAGGACGCCCTGGTCCCGGACTGGCTCCTGGCCCGGACGGGGGACGCGGTCTTCTTCGCGGTGGTCCTCCCAGCGGAGGACGTCTTCTTCGCGGTGGCCTGCTGGGCGGCGGCCTTCTTCGCGGCCGTCTGCCTGGCGGAAGCCTGCTTGGCGGTCGTCTGCTTCGCGGTGGCCTTCTTCCCGGTGGCCTTCTTCGTGGTGGTGGCCCGTCCCGCGGCCGCCTGCTTCGCCGTGGCCTTCTTCGCCGCGGCCTGCTGGGCGGTGGCCTGTGTGGCGGCGGTCCGCTTCACGGCGGCCTGCTTCGCGACGGCCTGTTTGGCCGCGGACTTCTTCGCGGCGGTCTGCTTGGCGGTGGTCGTCTTCGCGGTGGTCGTCTTCGCGGCGGTCGTCTTCGCGGTGCCGCCGCCCGGGGTGGTCTCCCCTGCCGCGGTGCTGCTCTTCCCGGCCGCGACGCCCTGCTGCGCCCGCGTCCGCACGGGGCTCCTGGCGGCGGCGCCCTGCGTCCCCGCGCTCTTGGTCACGGTGCCCTTCACGGTGCTCCGCGCCCCGGCCTTCTCGCCCTCCGCGGCGGTGCCGTCCCGGTCCTGCTCGCCACGGGGCCGCGTCAGCCACGCCACCGCCGCTCCGGTGACCGCCACCGGCCACTCCACCAGTCCGGCGATGCCCAGCACCCCGGCCCCCGTGTAGACGATCACCCGCCGTCCCCGCGGTGACACGGCACCGATCCTGTCCAACGTGCCCTCGGCGGCCCTGCCGACCGTTTCGGCGCCGGGCACCTTCCGCAGCACCGAGGCCGCCGCGTGCAACGGCCGCGGGAGCTTCTGCGCCGACTTCTGCTCAGCCATGACTGTTCGTCCTCGCCCTGTGCGAACTGTGGAAACCCTGGGAACATCACCTTCCGCACTTCTCCGGGTTCCCGCACTTCGAGCGCTCATCCCGACGACGCCGCGACCACTCGGCCATCGGCCGCCGGTTCTCCTCCGAGTGGGCGACCGGCCGAGGGGGCGGGACGCGCGCCCCCCGCGCCGGCGGCTCGGCGACGGCCGTGAAACGGCGATCGCCCACCCTACGGCCGACCGGAGTCGGACGGAGGGTGGGCGATCGCCCGGGGCCCGAGGACCGAACCCCCGGTACGGCGACGGCAGCGCGCGTCAGCAGCCGATCAGACGCGAGGCGAGGTACCCCTCGATCTGGTCCAGCGACACGCGCTCCTGCTTCATCGTGTCCCGCTCGCGCACCGTCACGGCGTTGTCGTCCAGCGTGTCGAAGTCGACGGTCACGCAGAACGGCGTACCGATCTCGTCCTGGCGACGGTAGCGGCGCCCGATGGCACCGGCGTCGTCGAACTCGATGTTCCAGTTCTGCCGCAGCGCCTGCGCGAGGCCCTTGGCCTTGGGCGACAGCTCCGGGTTGCGGGACAGCGGCAGCACGGCGACCTTCACCGGGGCCAGCCGCGGGTCGAGGCGCAGCACCGTGCGCTTCTCCAGCTTGCCCTTGGCGTTCGGGGCCTCGTCCTCGATGTACGCGTCGAGCAGGAAGGCGAGCATCGCCCGGCCGACACCGGCCGCCGGCTCGATGACGTACGGAGTCCAGCGCTCGCCGGCCTCCTGGTCGAAGTAGGAGAGGTCCTGGCCGGAGGCCTTGGAGTGGGCACCGAGGTCGTAGTCCGTCCGGTTGGCGACACCCTCCAGCTCGCCCCACTCGCTGCCGCCGAACTGGAAGCGGTACTCGATGTCGGCGGTGCGCTTGGAGTAGTGGGAGAGCTTCTCCTTCGGGTGCTCGTACCAGCGCATGTTCTCTTCACGCATGCCGAGGCCGGTGTACCAGTTCCAGCGCTGCTCCATCCAGTACTCCTGCCACTTCTCGTCCTCGCCCGGCTTGACGAAGAACTCCATCTCCATCTGCTCGAACTCGCGGGTGCGGAAGATGAAGTTGCCGGGCGTGATCTCGTTGCGGAAGGACTTGCCCATCTGGGCGATGCCGAACGGCGGCTTGCGGCGCGAAGTGGTCTGCACCTGGGCGAAGTTGGTGAAGATGCCCTGCGCGGTCTCGGGCCGCAGGTAGGCGACGGAGCCGCTGTCCTGGGTGGGGCCGAGGTGGGTGGAGAGCAGGCCCGAGAACTGCTTGGGCTCGGTGAAGGTGCCCTTGTTGCCGCAGTTGGGGCAGTTGAGGTCCGCGAGCCCGTTCTCCGGGGCGTGGCCCTTCTTCTCCTCGTACGCCTCCTCCAGGTGGTCCGCGCGGAACCGCTTGTGGCAGGAGGTGCACTCGGTCAGCGGGTCCGTGAAGGTGGCGACGTGGCCGGAGGCCACCCACACCTCGGGGGCCAGGATCACGGACGAGTCGAGACCGACGACGTCCTCGCGCGAGGTGACCATGTAGCGCCACCACTGGCGCTTGAGGTTCTCCTTGAGCTCGACACCCAGCGGACCGTAGTCCCAGGCGGCGCGCTGTCCGCCGTAGATCTCACTGCAGGGGAATACGAAGCCACGGCGCTTGCTCAGGCTGACGATGGTGTCGATCTTGTCGGCGGCCACGGTGCTCTCTTCATTACGACGACGGGCGACGAAGCGAGATGCTTCCAGAGAATGACTCAGGGTACCGGCGTGGCCCGCCCCCCGGCCAAATCGGGGGCACCCCTCTACCCGGTCCGGGGCTTGTTGACAACCGTTTCCACATTTGTTGAAAATGGGTGTCATGAACGTACGACGACGCACCATATCCGGCATAGCGGTCACCGCGGCCGCCGCACTCGGTCTCGGGACCCTCTCCGCCTGCTCGAGCGACAGCGCGGCAGCGGGCAACACGGACAAGTTCGACGTCGTCGCGTCGTTCTACCCCATGGCGTTCCTCGCCGAGCAGATCGGCGGCGACCACGTCAGCGTCACCAGCCTGACCCAGCCCGGCCAGGAACCGCACGACCTGGAGATCAGCGCCAAGCAGCGCGCGCAGCTGGAGGAGACCGACGCCGCGCTCTTCCTCAAGGGCCTCCAGCCCTCCGTCGACGAGGCCATCGCCCAGTCGGGCGCCAAGACGAAGATCGACGCGACCACGCTGACCACCCTGGAGGAGCACGGCGCCGAGGCCGGCGGTCACGCGGACGAGCACGGCCACGAGGACGAGCACGGTCACGCCGAGGGCGAGGGCGGACACGCCGAGGACGAGCACGGCCACGACCACGCCACGGAGGGCGGCAAGGACCCCCACATCTGGCTCGATCCGGTCAAGTACGCCGAGGTCGCCAAGGGCGTCGGCAAGGCCTTCGAGAAGGCCGACCCCGACCACGCCGCCGACTACCAGAAGAACACCGAGGCCCTGGTCAAGAAGCTCGGCGACCTGGACACCGCGTTCCAGACCGGCCTGAAGAACACCAAGACCAAGGTCTTCATCACCACCCACTCCGCCTTCGGGTACCTCGCCGAGCGCTACGGCCTGACCGAGGAGTCCATCAGCGGCCTCAGCCCCGAGTCCGAGCCCAGCGCCGCGCGGGTCAGGGAGCTTGAGAAGATGGCCAAGGCGGACGGCGTCTCCACGGTCTTCTACGAGACGCTCGTCAGCGACAAGACCGCGAAGACCGTCGCCAAGGACGCGGGTCTCAAGACGGACGTCCTCGACCCGATCGAGGGCATCACCGACAAGTCCCGCGGAGACGACTACTTCCAGGTCATGAAGGCCAACCTCGAGGCCCTGCAGAAGGCCTTGGGTACCACCAAGTGAGCGACCACCGGAGGGCGACGGCATGAGCGAGCCCGGCCATGAGCCTGTCATAGCGGAGCCTGTCATAGCACTGCGCGGCGTCCGCGCCGACCTCGGCTCGCGCCCCGTCCTGCGCGGCATCGACCTCACCGTGCGCCGCGGCGAGGTCGTCGCGCTGCTCGGCGCCAACGGCTCGGGCAAGTCCACGGCCGTGCGCAGCGTCATCGGCCAGGTGCCGGTCACGGCCGGGGAGGTCGAGCTGTTCGGCACCCCGCGACGCCGGTTCCGCGACTGGGCGCGCGTGGGCTATGTCCCGCAGCGCACCACGGCCGCGGGCGGCGTGCCCGCGACGGTGACCGAGGTGGTCTCCTCCGGCCGCCTCTCCCGGGCCCGCTTCGGCATCCTGCGCAAGGCCGACCACGAGGCCGTACGCCGGGCCCTCGACCTGGTCGGCATGGCGGACCGGGCCAAGGACTCCGTGAACGCCCTCTCCGGCGGCCAGCACCAGCGCGTACTGATCGCCCGCGCGCTCGCCGCCGAACCCGAACTGCTGATCATGGACGAGCCGATGGCGGGCGTCGACCTGGCCAGCCAGGAGGTGCTGGCCGAGACGCTCAGGAAGCAGGTCGCGGCCGGCACCACCGTCCTCCTCGTCCTGCACGAGCTGGGCCCCCTGGAGCCTCTGATCGACCGGGCCGTGGTGCTCCGCGACGGCTGTGTCCTGCACGACGGCCCGCCCCCGAAGGCCGTCGGCCAGCACGCGCTGCCCGGCCACGACCACGTGCACCCGCACGCCCCGGCGGGCGCCGAACCGATCCGCACCGGCCTGCTGAGCTGAGAAGGCGACGACTATGGAAATCCTGAACTACGCCTTCATGCAGCGGGCCCTGCTGGCCGCCGTCCTGGTCGGCATCACCGCCCCCGCCGTCGGCATCTACCTGGTCCAGCGCCGCCAGGCCCTCATGGGCGACGGCATCGGCCACGTCGCGATGACCGGCGTCGGCCTCGGTTTCCTGCTCTCCTGGTCCCCGGTGTGGATGGCGACACTCGTCTCCGTCCTCGGCGCGGTCCTCATGGAGCTGATCCGCTGGTACGGCAGGACCCGCGGCGACATCGCCCTCGCGATGCTCTTCTACGGCGGCATGGCCGGCGGCGTGATGTTCATCAACCTCGCCCCCACCGGCTCCAACGCCAACCTCACCTCGTACCTCTTCGGTTCGCTGTCGACGGTGAGCGAGTCCGACGTCACGGCGATCTGTCTGCTCGCCGCCTTCGTGGTGCTCGTCACCCTCGGCCTGCGCCGCCAGTTGTTCGCGGTCAGCCAGGACGAGGAGTTCGCCCGGGTGACCGGCCTGCCGGTGCGCGCGCTGAACCTGCTGACGGCCGTCACGGCGGCGGTCACGGTGACGGTCGCGATGCGCGTCGTCGGTCTGCTGCTGGTGTCGGCCCTGATGGTCGTCCCGGTCGCCGCCGCGCAGCAGCTCAGCCGCAGCTTCGCCGCCACCTTCGCGATCGCCGTCGCGATCGGCGTCAGTGTGACGATCGGCGGCACGGTCACGTCGTACTACCAGGACGTGCCGCCCGGCGCGACCATCGTGCTGCTCACCATCGGCGCGTTCGTTCTGCTGACCGTGCTGGCGGCGCCGCTGGCCCGGCGACGCGCGCGGGCGGCCGTCGCGGCGCGGCCCGCCGCGGATCCGGCGGAGTGCAAGGTTCCGGCCACCCGGGGGGCCGCCGACGAGATCGGCGTCTGACCGCCGGCGGGCCGGGCTGGCACAATGGCCCGGCAAGCCGCAGACGTGAGGAGGAATCCGGTGACGACCGCTGGACCGCCCGTGAAGGGCCGCGCCACCCGGCAGCGGGCCGCCGTGTCGGCGGCGCTGGAAGAGGTCGAGGAGTTCCGCAGCGCTCAGGAACTCCACGACATGCTGAAGCACAAGGGCGACTCGGTCGGGCTCACCACGGTCTACCGGACCCTGCAGTCCCTCGCCGACGCCGGTGAGGTCGACGTCCTGCGCACGGCCGACGGCGAGTCGGTCTACCGCCGCTGCTCCAGCGGCGACCACCACCATCACCTCGTCTGCCGCACCTGTGGCAAGGCGGTCGAGGTCGAGGGCCCCGCGGTGGAGAAGTGGGCCGAGGCCATCGCCGCCGAACACGGGTATGTCAACGTGGCGCACACGGTGGAGATCTTCGGCACCTGCGCGGACTGCGCGCGTGCCTCCGGCGGTTGAGCCGCCCGGGGCCCGGGGCTTGACCCCGGGTCCCTTTTCGGCTTGACGGTGTCGTCCTCAAGCGCCGGAGGGGCTGGTTTTCCCCTCCATGGCGAGGAGTTCCTCGTTGGGGATGGCTCCGCCGAAGCGACGGTCCCGCGACGCGAACTCCAGGCAGGCCCGCCACAGGTCACGCCGGTCGAAGTCGGGCCACAGCACGTCCTGGAACACCAGCTCCGCGTACGCGCTCTGCCACAGCAGGTAGTTCGACGTCCGCTGTTCGCCGCTCGGCCGCAGGAAGAGGTCCACGTCCGGCATGTCCGGGTAGTACAGGTACTTCGCGAGCGTCTTCTCGTTGACCTTCGCCGGGTCGAGCCGCCCGGCCCGCACGTCCTCGGCGAGGGCCTGCGCGGCGTCGGCGATCTCGGCGCGTCCGCCGTAGTTCATGCAGAAGTACAGGGTCAGCCGGTCGTTGTCCTTGGTCTGCTCCTGGGCGACCTGGAGCTCCTTGGCCACCGACTTCCACAGCTTGGGCATCCGCCCCGCCCAGCGCACCCGCACCCCGAGTTCGTCGAGGGTGTCGCGGGACTTGCGGATGAAGTCCCGGTTGAAGTTCATCAGGAAGCGCACCTCGTCCGGCGAGCGCTTCCAGTTCTCGGTGGAGAAGGCGTACAGGGAGATGTTCCCGACGCCGATCTCGATCGCTCCCTGGAGGACGTCCATGACCTGCTCGGCACCGACCTTGTGTCCCTCGGTGCGGGGCAGCCCGCGCTGCTTGGCCCAGCGCCCGTTTCCGTCCATGACGATCGCCACGTGCTCGGGCACCAGCTCGCCGAGCTTCGGGGGCCGCGCGCCGGACGGGTGCGGCTCCGGCGTCCTGTAGTCCCGGCGCTGACGCCCCAGGAACCCGCGTACGGCCATGTGTCTCTCGTCTCCTTCAGGATTTCTCGACGTATCGCAGGGAGCGCAGGCCGCGCTCCAGGTGCCAGTGCAGGTACGCGGACACCAGCCCGCTCCCTTCCCGGACGTACCGTGACTCGCACGCGTCCGCGGTCCCCCAGTCTCCCGTGAGCAGCGCCCCGAGCAGTTCCAGGGCCTGCGGCGAGGGTACGACGCTGCCGGGTACCCGGCAGTCGGCGCAGACGGAACCGCCCGAGCCGACCGAGAAGAACCGGTTCGGGCCCGGCATGCCGCACCTCGCGCAGTCCCCGAAGGTCGGGGCGTACCCGTTGACGGCGAGCGAGCGCAGCAGGAACGCGTCCAGCACGAGGTGCGGCGCGTGCTCGCCCCGGGCGAGGGTGCGCAGCGCGCCGACCAGCAGCAGGTACTGCTGCACCGCCGGCTCGCCCTCGTGGTCGGTGAACCGCTCGGCCGTCTCCAGCATGGCGGTCCCCGCGGTGTACCGCGCGTAGTCGGTGACGATGCCACCGCCGTACGGCGCGATGGTCTCGCTCTGCGTGCACAGCGGGAGCCCGCGCCCGACCAGCTCGCTGCCCTTCGAGAAGAACTGCACGTCGACGTGGGAGAAGGGCTCCAGCCGCGCCCCGAACTTCGACTTCGTCCGGCGCACCCCGCGGGCCACGGCGCGTACGCGTCCGTGACCGCGTGTGAGCAACGTGATGATCCGGTCCGCCTCACCCAGTTTCTGGGTGCGCAGCACGATGCCGTCGTCGCGGAACAGACTCATGCCGACCATTCTCGCGCATGCTTCAAGGCACCTCGCCACGGCTTCGGGCGTTGGTGTACGCCGTCGCCGCGCTGAGCCGCTCGGCCGGGGTGGCGTGGCGTACGTCACCCGGCGCCGCGTCCCACTCCCGGCCGCCGCCGTACGGCCGCATCTGCACGTACGGCCCCTCGTGCCCCATGACGACGCCGACCCGCCCGGTACGGGTGTCGACGGCGTAGGAACCGACCGGGACGATCATCGCAGGACCGCCGCGAGGCGCTGCGCGGTCTCGACGGAACACCGCCCCAATTCGATGAGCGGACAGGGGGCCTCCCGCGCAAGACTCACCGGGTCGAGCCCGAGTGACGGCAGAACAATTCCTGCCCTCGCGAGCGCTGCGCGCAATTCTTTCACCACTACCTCCGCTTCTTCGACGCAGAGCGCCGAGTGCCGTGCCTCCACCGTGGTCCCCTTCCCTTTGCGGTTTCACTCTTCGTGTCCCAAGAATGCCTCTCTGTATCTACACTCGACAGGAGTCTGTGCACTACAAGTACGGTTCAGCGCAGGGGGATTGGCTATGGCCAACGGTTCACGACAGGCGGCATGGGAATTCTTCGGGATTGAACTAAAACGCCGACGAGAGGACGCCGGAATCACCCAAGTCGAGCTGGGGGCACGGGTATTCGTATCCGGCGGATACATCGGCCAGTTCGAACAGGCTATTCGGAAGCCTCAGTTGGATGTGGCCCAGCGCATTGACGAGGCGCTGCAAACCGACGGTATTTTCGAGCGGTTGTGCCGGAAGCTGATCGACGATCCGCGGTATGCGGATTACTTCGCGGGGGTCGTCGAGCTGGAGCGGCTGGCGACGAGGATCTGCGAGTTCGCGCCGACGGTTGTTCCGGGCCTGCTCCAGACGGAGCAGTACGCACGGGCGGTGACGATCGCTGCCAACCCGTTCAAGTCCGACGCCTACGTCGACGAGATCGTCACCGCCCGTCTGGAGCGGTCACTGATCCTCGACGACGCCGCACGGCCCGAGTACTGGGTGACGTTGCACGAGAACGTGCTGCGGATTCCGGTGGGCGGTCCGCAGGCGATGGCGGCGCAACTGGAGCAAGTGGCACGGCTGATGCGGGAGCGGACGGCGGTGGTGACGGTGCTGCCGTACGCGGCGGGGGCGCATGCGGCCATGGGTGGGATGCTGAAGCTGATGCACTTCGAGGACGCACCTCAGGTCGCCTATACAGAGACGGAGTATTCAGGGACCCTTATCGACAATCCAGCCGTGGTGGTGCACACCCAGCGCACATACGATCTGCTCAGGGTCGCCGCGCTGTCGCCGGAGGCGTCCCTGGCCCTGATCGAATCGGCGGCGGAGGACTTCAGACGATGCGCGAGTTCGACCTGAGCAACGCCCGCTGGACGAAGAGCAGCTACAGCAACGGCCAAGGCGGCGACTGCGTCGAAGTCGCGTACGACTTCCCCGGCGCCGCCCGCTGGCGCAAGAGCAGCTACAGCAACGGCGAGGGTGGCAACTGCGTCGAGGTCGCCGACGGAGTCCCCGGCGTCGTGCCCGTCCGGGACAGCAAGGTGGCCGGTGGGCCGGTGGTCGTCGTCGGGTCGGCGGCCTGGACGGAGTTCGTACGCACCGTGGGGGCCACTCGCTTCCTTGCCAGTGTCGTGCCTCCGCGACCCGAGTAAAGGGCGCTGCGCGTCGCCTTCGGCGATGGGCCTGCGGCCCACCCTTGACTCGGCTCGCTCCAGCACGAGGGAGAAGCGAGCGAGCGGCCCGGAAAGACGGGTGGCCGAGGCACGTCGGCCCCTTCCGTCGGCCACCCCGTCCCCGGCGTGAGGGGTGCGCACCAGCGCCTCGCATGCACGCCGGGCCGCCTCAGCGTCCCACGGCCGGTGGGCGGCTGCGTCCGCGTCCCGGCGCGCGGAGCCCTCGCCCTCCCGGGGCCCCTCCCAAAAACCGATGACAAAATCGCGATTCTGTCATCGGTTTTCAACACGGGTCCCCCACCCCCTGCCATCCACCACCCACCGGGCGGCAGTCGCCAAGCCCGCCCGGCGTGCTGGCGAGGCGCGGACGCGCCCCTCACGCCGGGTGACGAGGCAACCCGCCCAAGGGACCGGCGGGCCCGGGACACCCACCCTCCCCGGCCGCCCGCACGCTTCTCCCCCGTGCTGGAGCGAGCCGAGTCAAGGGTGGCCCGCAGGGCCATCGGCGCAGCCGACGCGGAGCGGCAGCGGAGCGCCCTTTACTCGGCTCGCGGAAGCACGACACTGGCCAAGAAGCGGGCGGCCCCACGGCCACCCCGCCAACAGACGGTGCCGCCGCCCACGCCTCCCGATCCCGGCCCTTTCGATCTCACGGACGATGCCGACAACGCTCCCATGCGCGAGAGTTGTCCGCAGACCCGCAACGAATGAAGGGGGCACCCCATGTCGTACCCGGAGCCGCGCTACCTCGGCGAGAAGGGCGAGATCAACGCCGTGTTCAGGACGGCCGACACCCCGCCCGACGTCGTCTCCCCCGGTGGCACGACCACCCACTACCTCGCCAGTCACGCCTCCACCGGAGGCGAGTTCGGGTTGTACAAGGTGGACATGGGGCCCAAGGCACCCGGGGCCAGGACGCACTTCCACCGGAGCATCTCGGAGTCCTTCTACGTCCTGTCCGGCGAGGTCGAGCTCTACAACGGCGAGCGCTGGGTCACCGGACGCCAGGGCGACTTCCTGTACGTGCCGGTCGGCGGACTGCACGCCTTCAAGAACGACAGCGACGACCCCGTGTCCATGCTGATGCTCTTCTCCCCGGGCGCACCGCGCGAGGAGTACTTCGAGCGCGTCGCCGAGTTCGCGCAGCGCGGCGGCGAGGAGCTGAGGGAGTTCCAGGTCCGGCACGACAGCTTCTTCGTGTGACGTCCCGGGGAGAACCCCGACAGCCGTACGGGGGTAATCCCCCCTGCGTTTCAGGTTGTTGCCCGGATGGGGAGGGCCTCGGACATCCGCGAGGCTCGTCGCATGACGCAGCGCACGCGCACCATCCGCAACGCCGCCATCGTCGGCGTGTCCACGGCTCTCCTCGGCATCACCGCACCCGTGACCGCCTCTGCCACCGCCGGCCCGTCCGAGCCCCTCGCCTGGACGGCCTGCGAGGGCACCGGCCTCGACCCCCGTCAGCAGTGCGCCACCCTCCGGGTCCCCATGGACCACGCCGACCCGGACGGCCCCCGCATCGACATCGCCGTCTCGCGCATCCGGAGTGAGAATCCGGATGCCCGGCGCGGCGCCCTGATGCTCATCGCCGGCGGGCCGGGTGGCTCCAGCCTCAACGACCCCTCCGGTAAGGGCCAGAAGCTGCCGCAGAGCGTCCGGGACACCCACGACCTCATCGGGTTCGCACCCCGTGGGCTCGCCCCCTCCACCCCCGTCGACTGCGGGCTGGAACACGGCGACCTCGCCACCTCCAGGCTCCGCCCCTGGCCCGCCCCCGACGGCTCGGTGGACGCGAACATGGCCACCGCCCGCCGCATGGCCGACGCCTGCGCCCGCAACGGCGGCGAGCTGATCAAACACCTCAGCACCGCCAACGAGGCCCGCGACATCGACCTCCTCCGGGCCGCGCTCGGCGAGCGGAAGATCTCCGCGTGGGGGACGTCGTACGGGACGTACGTGGGGGCGGTGTACGCGCAGATGTTCCCGCGTCGCACCGACCGCGTGGTGCTGGACAGCGTCGACAACCCCGACCCCACCCGCCTCAACCGCGCCTGGCTGGCCGCGCACGAGCAGGGCGTCGACGACACCTTCCCGCACTTCGCGGCCTGGGCGTCCCAGCCCGGGAACCCCGACCGCCTGGCGCGCAGTGCCGCCGACGTGCGGCCGCTGTTCCTGCGGCTCGCCGCCCGGCTGGACCGGGAACCCCTGCCCTGGCCCGGAGCCAATCCGGAAGAGCTGAACGGCAATGTGCTGCGCCAGACCATGCTGGACAGCCTCTACTCCCCCAGCCGCTATCCGACGCTCGCCCGGCTGATGCGGGCCGCGCGGCAGGGCACCGTGCCGCCCGCGCCCGCGGTGCCGCCCGAGGCCGTGCTGCAGAACGTCACCGCCGTCGGCGCCGGGACGCTGTGCAACGACGTGGCCTGGCCCAAGTCCCAGGCCGTGTACGAGAAGGGTGTCGCCGAGAGCCGCGCCAAGTACCCGCTCACCGCCGGAATGCCCCGCAACGCCATGCTGTGCGCCGCCTGGCCGTACCCGCCCCGTGAGGCACCGGTGCGGATCACTGACGAGGGGCCGTCCAACATCCTGCTGCTCCAGAACGAGCGGGACGTCGCCACCCCCCTCGACGGCGCCCTGAAGATGCGGGAGGCACTCGGTCCGCGCGCGGTCATGGTCACCGTGAACTCCACCGGCCACAACCCCTACCTCGCCAACGGCAACGCCTGCGGCGACGACACGGCCTCCCGCTTCCTGGCGACCGGGCAGCGGCCCGCCACAGACACCTACTGCGCCTGACGGTCACCCGGCGTCACCAGGCCCGACTCGTAGGCCACGATGACCAGTTGCGCCCGGTCCCGCGCCCCCAGCTTGCCCATGATCCGGCTCACGTGGGTCTTCGCGGTCAGCGGGCTCAGTCCCAGGGAGTCGGCGATCTCCGTGTTGGTGAGGCCGCGCGCGACGAGGGCGAGCACCTGGCGTTCCCGGTCCGAAAGGCGTTCGGGGCCGCCGCCCGCCACCGGCGCCGACGGGCTGCGCAGAAACTGCTCGATCAGCCGGGCCGTCGGACCGGGCGACAACAGCGCGTCACCCGCCGTCACGACGCGGATGGCGTCAAGAAGTTCGGCGGGCCTCGTGTCCTTCACCAGGAAACCGGAGGCGCCCGCGCGCAGGGCCTCCACGATGTTCTCGTCGGTGTCATAGGTGGTGAGGACCAGCACCTTCACGCCCGCGAGATCCTCGTCGGCGGCGATGAGCCGGGTCGCCTCGATGCCGTCGAGGTCCGGCATGCGGACATCCATGACGACGAGGTCGGCACGTCGGGCACGGGCCAGTTCCACGGCCTGGCGGCCGCTGCCGGCCTCGCCGACGACCTCCATGTCGGGGGCCGACGCGATGAGCAGGGCGAACGCGGCACGGACCAGGTTCTGGTCGTCCGCGAGCAGTACGCGTATGGTCATCCGTCTCTCCCCGGAGTCATGGTCGTCGGCGCACCGACCGGTACGGGCGCGGCGGGCGTGGGCAGGACCGCCGTCACCTCGAAGCCGCCTCCCACGCCCTCGCCCCGCGGCCCGGCGTCGAGTGTGCCACCCACGCTGCGGGCCCGCTCCCGCATGCCGACAAGGCCGAAACCGGGGGTGCCGGCGGGATCAGGCCCCATGCCGTCGTCGGTCACGGACAGGTGCAGGCCGTCCCGCTCGGCATGCACCTCGACCCACACGGACGGTTCCGGTCCCGCGTGCCGCACCACGTTCGTCAGCGCCTCCTGCACGATGCGGTAGGCGGCGGCGCCGACCGCGGGCGGCACGTCACCGGCGCGCAGCGACAGCTCCACCCGCGCTCCCGCCACCCGGGCCGCCCGCGCCAGGTCCGGCAGGCCGTGCAGTCCGGGCAACGGGCCACGGGCGTCGGGCGCGTCCTGGGCCCGCAGAACCTCCAGCGTGGTGCGCAGTTCACCCCGCGCCGACCGGCAGGTCTCGGCGATGTCGTCGAGAGCCTTGGCGACGGCGGCCCGGTCCAGTCGCCCGGGGTCGGCGGTCAGCACATGGGCGGCGACCGACGTCTGCACACCGATGAGAGTGATGCTGTGCGCCAGCAGGTCGTGCAGGTCCCGGGCGACACGCAGGCGTTCCTCGGCGACGCGGCGCCGGGCCTCCTCCTCACGGGTGCGTTCCGCACGTTCGGCACGCTCGACGATGGAGGCGACGTACTGGCGGTAGTAGCGGACATCGATGCCGCAGAAAAGGATGGCGACGACCCAACCGGAAATGCGGATCAGCTCGACGGCCTGGTGGGCGTTGACGGTGAGCATGATGCTGACGGACACGGTGAGCACCGCGACACCGGTCACGACCGTGCGCAGGGGGCGGCCGGTCACGGCGAGCGTGAACAACGCGACGTAGGAGACGGGCCCTGGCGCGGCATGGTTGTTGTCCAGAGCGTGGTACGGCCCGACGAGGGCCACCACCGCGGCCAGCACCAGCAGAGGGTGACGGCGCCGCCACACGATCGGGACGTGCGCGGCGAGCAGCAGCGCCCAGCCCAGCGGGTCCGGGCGGCGGCCCTCGTCGGTGAACAGCGCCAGACAGACGGCACCGGCGAGGAGGACCACGGCGAGCACGGCGTCGTTGCGGGCGCCGTGCGGGACGGTGCGGGGATCGCGGTTGATCACGGCCATGATCCGCTCGCCCACACGGGGCCGGGCCGCCGAGGAAGGGGTGGTTGCCTGCACGCGCCCATCCTCCGCAACGGGCGCGCCCCTCCGGGAGAGGAGGGGCGCGCTCCGGTCCCCGGACGGGTCAGACACCGACCCGCTCCCGATCCCCCGCCGGCACCGGCTCCCCGGGAACCCGGGACAGCCGGCCCGGCCACCACACCCGGCGGCGCAACGCGACGCTCGCACTGGTGACCAGATAGGTGCGGACGAGGAAGGTGTCGAGGAGGACACCGACCGCGATGACGAAGCCCAGCTCGACCAGTTGCACCATCGGCATGCTGGCGAGCACCGCGAAGGTGGCCGCGAGGACCAGCCCGGCGGAGGCGATGACACCGCCCGTGGTGCGCAGCGCGGTCAGCGCGGCCTCAGTGGGTTCGGCCCCGCCGAGAGACTCCTCGCGCATGCGGTGCATCAGGAAGATGCCGTAGTCCACGCCGAGGGCCACCAGGAACACGAAGGACAGCAGGCCGAGGCCCGGATCGGTGCCCTCGAAGCCGAAGACCGGCCCGAAGACGAGTCCGCCGATGCCGAGGGCCGCACCCCACACGGCGACGACGGCGGCGACCAGGATCAGCGGCGCGACCAGCGACCTCAGCAGCACCACCAGGATCAGCAGCACGGACAGCAGCACGATCGGCACGACGACGACGGTGTCCCGGGCGTTGGTGTCCTCCAGGTCGATCTGCTGGGCGCTGGGGCCACCGACGTAGGAACCGTCGAGGGTGTCGCGCAGAGCCTCGATGGTGGCGGTCTCGGCCGCCGACTGGGGCGGGGCGGAGGCCAGTACGGTGAGCTCGGTCCAGCCGTCGCCGCTGCGGCCCCTCTCGGCGCTCTCGACGCCACGGGTGTCGCGGGCCGCGGCGAGGGCGGCGTCGGCGCGGCCGGTGGGGGCGATGACGGTGATGGGCTGGGTGCCGCTCTCCGGGTAGGCGGCGGCGAGCGTCTCCATCGCGGCGATCGCCTCGGGCCTGGTGGTGAAGGAGTCCTCCTGCTTGATCGAGCCGGGCAGGCTGAAGGACCCGAGCGCGAGCGCGCCGAGCAGGACGGCGCCACCCACGAGGACGGCACGGGGCCGGCGTTCCGCGGAGCTGCCCATGGCGGCGAACAGCGACCGGCGGGCCTTGGGAGCGCTGCCGTAGTGGGGGACGAGCGGCCAGAAGACACGGCGGCCGAGCAGCACCAGGACCGCGGGCAGCAGGGTCAGCATGGCGGCCAGCGCGCAGAGCACGCCGACGGTGCCGAGCGGGCCCATGCCCCGGCTGGAGTTGAGGTCGGCGGCGAGCAGGCACAGCAGTCCGGCGGCCACGGTGCCGGAGGAGGCGAGCACGGCGGGGCCGCAGCCGCGCAGGGCGGCGAGCATGGCGTCGTACGGCCGCTCGACGCGGCGCAGCTCCTCGCGGTAGCGGGAGACGAGCAGCAGCGCGTAGTCGGTGCCGACACCGAAGACGAGGATGGTCATGATGCCGGCGCTCTGCCCGGAGACGGACGTGCCGAACCACTGGTTGAGGCCGTAGGCGACGCCCATGGAGAGGTAGTCGGCGATTCCGGCGACGGCGAGCGGGACCAGCCACAGGAACGGGCTGCGGTAGATGAGGATCAGCAGCAGGGCGACGACGGCCGCGGTGGTGTAGAGCAGCGGGCCGTCGAGCGAGTTGTAGACCTCGGCGGCATCGGTGGCGAGCGCGCCCGCGCCCCCGACCTCGACGCCGAGCCCGTCACCTCCCTGAGCGACGTCGCGCACGGCGTTGACCAGCTCGTCGCGCGCCTCCTCGTCCTGGCCGGGCTCGTTGCTGGCGACCGGGTACATGAGGGTGGTGCCGTCCTCGGACGGGATGCCCGTCGGCCGGCCGGTCAGCCGGTGCGCGTCCGCGATCTCCTTGATCTGCTCGGCGGCGGTGGCCCGGTCGGCGGCGGTCAGTCCGGCGTCGCGGTGGTAGACGACGACCATCTCGGTGGCCTCACCGCCCGGCAGCCGGTCCTGGATCTTCGCGACCTGCGTCGAGTCGGCACTCGCCGGCAGGTAGTCGACGGCCCGGTCGCGCTGCACGTCCGACAGCTTCGACGCGAACGGCGAGGCGAGCGCCAGTACGGCGACCCACAGCCCGAGCACCAGCCAGGGCACGGCCCGCCGTCGCCTCCCGCTCGTTCCCCCACGTGTCCTCGCGGCCCCCATGAGACGCCGCCTCCCTCCGGTCGGTTGTCTGAGTCGTTCTCCAGACTCCCGGCGGCGGGGCGCCGACACGTCGGACGTGAGGCCGAATTGGCGGCTACCGCCCCGGGTGACCCGGGAGCGGCGTTACTCCCCGGGGAGTATCGGGCCACCGGCCCCGCGGGTCAGCCCCGGTCGACCATCCAGTTGCCGTCCTCCTCGGCGTCCACCCTCACCTCGAGTTCACGCAGGCCCATGCCCGCGTCCCACAGTTCCCGGAAACGCTTCAGCCGGTCCCGCACGTAGTCCTGGCGCGCGATGAGCCGGGTCCTGACGTTGACGTCGCGCAGGTCCTGCTCGATCTCGAACGACACCTCCTCGTCGTAGAGGATGAAGTCGTTGGTGGTGCCCCGCTGGAGGTGCGGGGGCAGTTCGGGCAGGACCGCCGCGCGTACGTCGATGCGCCGCAGCTCCTGCTCCTCGCACAGCCGCAGCAGCCGGTCGTCGAGCTCCCGCGCGCTCTCCAGCAGGAACAGCCGGCGCACCGACACGCCCTGCTCGTCGATCGCCTCCTGCTGGGCGTCCAGATAGCGGCCCGCGGGCTCGCTGTTCCAGAACATCCGGTCGACGGAGGTGCTGGTGGCGCAGATGGAGTGCTCGGCGGCACGGGTGAGGGTGAGCATCCAGTCGTGGTTCTCGCCGGGACACTCGGCGCTCAGGTTGGTGAGGTCGGCCATGTGTCCCACCACCCGCGTCATCTCCAGGTGGACGAAGGTGTGGAGGATCGAGGGGCCCGGCACCAGGACGTCGGCGAAGCCCTTGGCCAGTTCGGGCACACTGTCGATGCGGGCCCGGTCCAGCGGCGGATAGGGCTCGGTGGGCCGGTGCTCGACCTGGATGACGTGGCTCTCGACCAGTTGCTTCACGTCCTCGGTGTGCCGGGTCAGGCCGGTCTTCAGCTCGTCGTCGTGCCGGTTCAGACCGTCCCGCAGCTCGTGCACGGCGGTGGTGGTCTCGGCCAGCGCCTTCTCCACCCGCCGGGTGTGCTCCTCCGTCCCCGGGTCGTGCGGTCGCGGGGCCAGGCCGAGGACGTACTGGACGAGCACCACGGCGGCGGCGCAGAGCAGGCCGGCCGCGGCCTGCCGGAGCGCCCCGTCCTCCGGGCTCAGCAGCGCCATGACGCTCCAGGTGAGGGCGCCGGTGACCAGGCCGACCAGCAGCCTGCGCCCCCATGGGGACTCCCCCCTCGGGTCGCCGGGGACCACCGTGCGGGCCGTGTCGTCGGGTCGGGGTGACTGTGCCGTGCTCATCTCGCTTCTCCCCCCGTTGGGATACGCGTCGGATCGAGGTGCGGGGATGTGCGGTTCGGGCGCCGGTGTCCGGTCAGGGAGCCGGTTCCACCTCCCGGCGGGCCGAGGCAATGGTGTGCAGGGTGAGCTGGTCGCGGATGCGCTGCACCAGAGCCTGCCACTGCCGGGTGAAGCCGGGCCGTTCCTCCAGCGGATCCCACAGGGGGGCCAGTTCCCTGGCCACCCGGGCCCGGGGCATCCACAGGTGCAGCAGGTGGTCGACGGCCGGGCGCAGCGCCCTGACGACGGTGCCGGGCTCCTGTGCGTCCGCCGCGTCCAGGCGGATGCCGTCGAGCATGCGGACCACGGTGGTGAGCAGCCAGTCGTGCAGGGCGAGGTCGTCGCAGAGGAGGGCGAGGTCGGCGGCGCGGGTGCCTTCGGGCACGCGGAGCCGTACGGTGCGCAGTTCGTCCTCGGCGAGGGTGAAGCGCTCGATCGACGGGCCCTCGTCCGGGGCCGCGGGCAGGGCCGCCCAGCGCAGCCGGGTGGGGCGGGACCTGAAGGGCGGGCGCTGGTCGAGCAGGGGGTGGCGCAGCAGCCGGGTGAGCAGCCCGTCGGCGATCAGTCCGACGTCGAGGTCGCCGTGCCGACCACCGCCGAGCACCCCTTGTGCGACCGCCTCGTGGGGCAGCTTGCCGAGCGGCTCGACCACTCCGGGGCGTACCAGGTACTCGCCCCAGGGCCGCCGCTGGTCGGGGCCGGTGGCGGGCAGCCGGAAGTGGGCCGAGGTCTGCAGGACGCGCCCCTCGGTGAGCGCCGCCCGCGCGGTGACCGTGCCGACCGCGCGTATCCGGGCGCCGTTGGAGCTGGGCAGCGGACAGTCGACGCCGGTGAGAGTGTCGGGTGAACGCGCGTAGAGGTTGGGGCGTTCGGAGAGCAGCACGCGTTCGTCGGCGCGCAGGCCGAGGAGCTGGGCGGCGGCGCGGATGTCGAGGGCCTGCCGGGTGGGCAGCAGGCAGGTGCGGATCTCACCGCAGGCGAGTACGGCGCGCGGGGTGCTGTGCCGCGGCGCCATGTCACAGCCCCGGGTAGTAGACGTAGGAGACGCGGTCCGCGACCGAGTCCGGGACGGCCGTGCGCTCCCGGCCGGAGCGCTCGGCGACCTGTTCCAGCGCCCCGGGGTCGACCTCGATCTGGTCGAGGATCACGCGGACGGCGTGCTCGACGGGGAGGAACCGGGTGGGCAGCACCGAGCAGGTCCGGTAGGCGGCGAAGGGGTCCGCCCCGGGGTTGAGGCGGACCAGGGAGGGCAGTTCGTCCCAGTCGTCCGGGAAACCGGCGGCGGTGTGCGGCTGGGGGACGAGGACGGCCTCGCCCTCGTTGCGCAGCAGTCCGAGGCGGGCGAGCTGCCACACGGCGGCGAGGAAGGGACAGGACCAGGTGCGGTGCCCCTCGGCGTCGTCGCTCCACAGTTCGACGTCGAGGAAGACGGAGTGGCGCCGGGCCGCGGTCTCCCGGGGCGGCTGCCAGGCGGCGGCCCGTTTCATCGCCTGCGGGGCGCGGGCGACGGGGCTGCGCTCGCCGTTGGCCAGCCATCCGGTCTGCGCGACGGGCGGGCGCAGGCCGTAGCTGCCGGGCGGGGGCGACTCGACGATGCGGCCGGCCACCGCCTCGGCGACCGGCACCTTGCCGGTGACGGCGCAGCCGGACTCGCGCGCGAGGTAGTCGACGGTCAGCCCGGCCCGCTCGGCCTCCGCGAGCAGCATCGGGACGACTTCGGCGGGGGTGGAGAAGCGGGTGAAGTAGTCGTCGATGAGGAAGCAGGTGCTGATCCGGGCGCGCTTGCCGCCGGCGCGGGCGGTGGCGGCGGTGCGTGCCGCCTGGGCCCAGGGGCGTACTTCGGCGAAGTGCGCGCGCAGCCGCTCCGGTCCCGCCTCGAAGTCCTCCATGTAGAGGTGGCCCAGCTCCAGGGAGAGGTGGGCCAGCGGCACCGACTGGGTGCGTGGCTCGGCGGCGGTCTCGCGGAACACCGCGTCCGTCATGGCCGCCCCCAGTACGAGTCGTCGGTCAGGCGCCGGGCGATCTCCTCCAGCGCCTCCAGGGTCTCCTTGTTGGCGATCTGGGTGGAGAGCACGTCCTCTTCGGTGATCAGTTGTTCGCGCCACTGGAGTATGGGCTCCAGGGGTACGACGCCGAGGACGACGCTGTCGCCGATGCGGTGCTCGGCGGCGAGCCGGCGCAGGGCCTCGTCGCAGGCCTGCATCCAGGCGGCCTGGGCGGGCGAGCCCTGGGCCCACAGCGGCGACTCGGGGTCGGGCACGGCCGCCCGTACGAAGCGGATCGCGGCCCGCAGGGTCTCCTCGTCGTGTCCGCGCTCGACGCCGCCGCCGATGATGCCGTGTTCCTTGTGGACCAGTCCGGAGGCGGCGATCACGTGCTGCCGCGTCCAGCGGTGGAAGACGAGCCAGCGGAAGGGGACGTTGCGCATCCGGGGGTGGGCGGTGGCCGCGAGGACCATGTCGACGGCGTAGCTGCGGCCGGCGCTCAGGTCGACGACGGTCAGGTCGAACTCGCCGTTGAGCCGCAGCAGCAGGTCGATGCACCGCTCCAGGGCTTCCTCGCCGGTGGCGAACTCGCCGCCGCCGGCGTCGCCGGGGAACAGGACCAGGCGGCCTGACTGGTTCGGGCGGACGCGCAGCAGGGGGTGCTCGGTCTGCCGCCAGACGTCGATCCTGGCCGGTTCCGCCGCCTCGCCCTCCAGGTAGGAGTGGAGGCCGCGTTCCTCGGTACCGCGCATCGCGCCGGGCACGTCGAAGACGGCGGCGGCGGTGGGCGAGCCGAAGTCGAAGTCCACGTACGCCACGTGGTCCCCGGTCAGGGCACGCTGGTAGGCCAGGTTGGCGCTGGTCACCGAGCGTCCCGTGCCTCCTTTGTCGGAGGCGGAGAAGACGAGCACGCTCACACCTCCTGCGCCGCGGCGCCCCTGGCCTGGGCCAGCGTGTCGAGTTCCTGGAGCACGGGCAGGGCCAGGGCGAAAGCGGTGGCGGGGCGGTCGTCGACCAGGCTGCGGGCGTGGTCGAGGCGGCTCTCGATGCTCCGCATGGCCTGGGCTCTGCTTCCGTGGGCGGCGGCGGACGCCTCCAACTGCTCCTTGCCGAACAGGTGGGTGGCCTCGCTGAGCAGTTCGCGGGCCAGCTCCGCCAGCTCGGGGCTGCGGATGGGCTGTTGCTCGTACAGGTTGCGGGCGGCCACGAGGCATTCGGTGACGCGCTCGGTGATGCTCCAGGACATGCGCAGGCCGACGTTGCGGGCGTCGGGGTAGACGGCCTGCACGTTGTCCCAGAGGCCGGCGCCGTCCCCCTCCTCGATGCGCCGTGCCCACAGGTGCTCGAAGGTCTGCTCGGACAGGCGCAGCAGGCGGTCCTGCGCGCCGATGTTCCGGGAGAGTTCGGCGAGTTGGATGCTCCGCTTGAGGAGCTGTGCCGAGAAGTCGGTCATCCGCCACAGGAGGAGCCCGCCGGAGCGCTCGGATCCGGCGAGCGGCATGGTGACGCCGGGGTGGTGCAGCCGAATGGTGCGGTCCTCCCTGGTCATCCGGCTGGTGACCCGGCCCCGGTCGGCGAGGCGCTCCATGACGGCGACGGTGCGGGTGAGGTCGTCGTCGGTGGCCTTCCGGCGGACCAGGTCGTGGACGAGGATGGCCGCGACGGTCAGGGAGAAGTACTCGGACTCCAGCCGCAGGCCGGTGGTCTGCCAGGGCAGGTCCTCCAGGGGCCAGCGGTCGGCGCCGAAGCGGGCGATCGCGGACCAGTACTGCTGGCTGAGTTCCCAGCGCAGGCGCAGTGCCTCGGCGAGTTTCTGCTGGTCGGCGTCGAGCAGGCCGAGGGTGAGGGTGCGGTCGGAGAAGAGGTCCTGGATACCGTCCAGGGCGACCACGGTGAAGTACACGTAGGGCAGCCGGTCGGCGATGCCGTCGGGCTGGCCGGGGACCTGGACGTCCAGGTCGGTGACCTTGGGGGCGTCCTGCACGATGCCCCAGGCCCAGCCGCACTCGAAGAGCTGGCTCTCGTCGCGGATGCCCTCGTCGACCTGGATGCCGCGGGTGAGGCTCTCGATGATGGTGGCGCGCAGGGGCCGTAACCTGCGGGAGAACTGCTGGAGGACGACACGGTCGGACTGTCTGCCCTGTCCGATGACCTCGATCAGCCGTCGGCCCTGTTCGGACTCGGAGTCGAAGACGTTGACGGTGAAGGAGCGCAGCAGGCTGATCATGGCGGCGGTCAGCCGGGCGTTCGTGGCCTCCCGCAGCTCGGCGATCGCCTTGCGCACCTCGGGGCGGGTCGTGGTGCCCTCGTAGACCTTGAGGAACCCGAGGGTGGCGAGGCAGAGCGTGACGGACATGGAGTAGGAGTCGACCACGCCCAGCTGGCTCTGCTCGTGCGTGATCGCGCCGTCGGGTTCGGCGGGCCGGAAGTAGTGTCCGCCGGCGAAGGTGGGGCTGTCGTCCGTCCCGGTGTGGGTGCGCATGAACTGGGTGAGCGCGGTGATCAGGTTGGGCGGGATCTCCAGGCGGCTGCCGACCCGGTCGAGCGCGCGCAGGACGTCACGCTCGGTGGTGTCCGGTTGGTCGAGGCGGAAGGCGGGGACCTCGGTGGCCGGGTAGAGCAGGCAGAGCAGACGCTCGGCGTCGGCGACGCTGCTCAGTCCGTCGGTGTCCCCCCAGGTGAGCTTCCCGTCTTCGAACGAATGACGGGCCATCGCCTGCCAGATGTCCAGCAGGTGCTGGCGTGGCTTGATCTGCATCCCCGCACCCCTCGCACAGATCTCGTTGCCCTGTGTTGAGCTTGTCCCCGTTCCTACGGGGTGGCAATCTCCGCGTTGCGCCGTCCCAGAGCCAGGAGCATTCCCTCGTGTCCCGGCCGCACCACGTGGTGCAGGTCGTGGACTTCCAGCTCTCCCGTGTACTTCTCCAGGCTCCCCCTGACCCGGTCCTCGTTCACCCGGTAGGCCGGGTACTGGTGATCGCCGACGCGGTAGCCGACCGACTCCTTCATGAACGCGGCGGCGAAGGGCGCCCCTTCACCGAGCGCGTTCATGAAGCACCGCACGCCCCGGTGGAACTCGTCGGGGCACTCGGACATCGAGTCGGCGACGAAGAACATCGTCCCGATGTCCCAGCGCCGGTGACCCTCCTCCAGGTCGAACAGGTTGCCGCGCTCCACCCGGACGATCTCGCTGACGCGGCTCCTCGGTTCGACGGCGCGGTAGGCGGGAGACTCGCGCAGCACCTCCCAGAACGCGTCCCACGCGTCGGCGTACCCGCCCGGGGAGACCTGCTTCTCGAGGTACTCGACGTTCGGGTGCGCGTACTCCAGCAGCAGCACCTTCTCGCACCAGGGCAGCATGGAGAGCGCGGGGTAGAGGTTCGCGCCGGCGCCGACGTCGACACCCCGCGCGGAACCCGGAGCGGTCCCTGCGAAGCAGCGGTCGAAGTAGTCGCGCATCAGCCGGACGATGAGCAGGTCGACGTCGAGCGGCGTCCGGTAGTTGTTGTCGACGTACACCTCTGGATCGAACTTCGACCAAGGTGCGTCGGCGTTGCGATCCATAGTCACCCTGCCGCGTTCTCTTCGATTCCGGACCAGCTCCAGTGCCGTGCACGATAGGCCACCAGGACACGACGAGACAGCCGGGAACACGCCAGTCCTCATCCGCCGGGCGCACGTCGGGCGCATCGTCGCACACCCGAACTCGCCCTTGCACGAGGGAAGTTGGACGCCCACTCTAGCCAGAAGGAGTAACCGGCCGCCATACGAAGCCGCGTACTCCTGGGGAATGAACCGCGCATGCGCCGAGTTGACTTCGCACGTTCTGACTGGGGGTGGCATGACCGCCGAACCGCTGGAACGCTCCGTGGGCGGCCACGAGCAGCTCACGGGCCCCGGCCCGTACCCGGACACCCTGCCGCTCGCCCTGCGGACGGCACGGGAGTCCGATCTGCCCGAGCTGCGGCGACTCGACGAGGAGGTCTTCCAGGAGTTCGCCTATCCCGGCTTCCTCCTGCGCCAGTTCTTCGACATGCACGAGGAGCACTTCCTGGTGCTCGACGACGGCGCGGGCCGGCTGCGCGGCTACGTGCTGGCCGCCACCAGGGCGCTCGGCCGGGACAGCTGGATCCTGGGCCTGTGCGTGACCCAGGACCGCCGGCGCCACGGGCTGGGCCGGGAGCTGATGACGGAGGTCCTGGCCCGGCTGCGCCGGGACGGCATCCAGGTGGTGCGGCTCACCGTGGAGCCCGCCAACCTCGCCGCCATCCTGCTCTACCGGTCCCTCGGCTTCCGCCCCGAGGAACCCGACGGCGGTCTGCGCCCGGACTACTTCGGCCCGGGCATGCACCGCCAGATCATGCGGCTGGACCTTCCCGGCGGCCCCTGACCCGGGCCCGGACGGCGACCGGGGGGCGGCCGGGGGGCGACCGGGGGCCGGTAGGGCGACCAGGACGGCGGCTAGGAGGGCGTGCCCGCCGACTCCAGCAGTCGCGTCACGTCGGCGGAGCAGATGGTCAGGGCGGCGCCGACCGTCGCCAGGGCGTCGCGTTCGGCGGGGGTGTAGGGACCGTCGGCCAGGGCGATGCGGGCGCCCTGGAGCAGGATCGACTCGCGGCCGAGGGCGGCGAGGTGCGGGGCCAGCGGGTCCAGCGCCTCGTGGAGCTCTATGGCCAGGCCGGGCACGCAGGGCTCCCCCCGGACCCGCCCGGTGTCCGCCTCCAGCGCCTCGACCAACGCGTTCAGCTGGTCCTCGGTGCAGTCCTCGAAGCCGGCGGCGCGCACCGCGGCGGCGGCGGTCTCCAGGGACGTGCGGGAGCAGGTGCCGCCCGCGGCGAGGACCGCTAGGGCGACGGTGTGGACGGCGTCGCGGAGCATGGCGGAGAAGCGGGTGGTGGTCGGGTGGTCGAGCACGTCGGTGCCGTAGTGGCGCCGGCAGGCGGCGCACTCGACGGTCGGCGCGGACTCGCCGCGCGGCAGCACGGGCACGCCGAGCAGGGTGAAGCGGCGGCGGCCGGTGAGCCGCTGGTAGTTGCGGTCGCCTCCGCAGCCCGGGCAGAAGAACTCGCCGTCACCGACGGGTGTCCACGCGGTGCGGGTGCCCAGGATGCTCGGCAGCCGGGCAGATCGGCTGTTTCGTCTCCGTCCAGGCAGCACGTCGCACCTCCGTAACGGCGCGACAGCATCGTCGCGCTGGCGTGATGTTAGCCACATCACCGACGTGGAGTCAGTACCCAGGAAGAGACCTTTCCGTGACCTGCGTGCGGAGATGGCCGGTATACGACGGGGCCCCGCCCGCCGTTTTCCGGCGAGCGGGGCCTCAAACCGCCGATTCGGCTGGTCAGCGAGACGCGCGGTTGACGGCGGAGACGACCGCCTTCAGCGAGGCGCGCGTGGTGTTCGCGTCGATTCCGATGCCCCACAGGACCTTGTCGCCGACGGCGCACTCGATGTACGAGGCGGCCTGCGCGGAGGCGCCCTCGCTCATCGTGTGCTCCTGGTAGTCCAGCAGGCGTACGTCGACGCCGACGCCCTGCAGCGCGTGGAAGAACGCCGAGATCGGGCCGTTGCCGGTGCCGACCAGGGTGGTCTCCACGCCGTCGACCGTGGCGTCGACGGTGAGGGTGTCCACGCCGTCGCGGTCGGTCGTGGTCTGGCCGTTCGCGACCTGGATGCGGCCCCAGGGGTTCTCCGGGTTGGGCAGGTACTCGTCCTGGAAGACGTCCCAGATCGCCGTCGGCGTGATCTCGCCGCCCTCGGCGTCCGTCTTCGCCTGGATGATCTTCGAGAACTCGATCTGCATCCGGCGCGGCAGGTCCAGCTTGTGGTCGTTCTTCAGGACGTAGGCGATGCCGCCCTTGCCGGACTGCGAGTTGACGCGGATGACCGCCTCGTAGGAGCGGCCGACGTCCTTCGGGTCGATCGGCAGGTACGGGACCGCCCACTCGATGTCGTCGACGGTGACGCCCCTGGCCTTCGCGTCGGCCTCCATGGCGTCGAAGCCCTTCTTGATGGCGTCCTGGTGGGAGCCGGAGAAGGACGTGTAGACCAGGTCGCCCACGTAGGGGTGGCGCGGGTGGACCTCCATCTGGTTGCAGTACTCCCACGTGCGACGGATCTCGTCGATGTCGGAGAAGTCGATCTGCGGGTCGACGCCCTGGGAGAACAGGTTCATGCCCAGGGTGACCAGGTCGACGTTGCCGGTGCGCTCGCCCTGCCCGAACAGGCACCCCTCGACGCGGTCGGCGCCGGCCATCAGGGCCAGCTCGGCCGCCGCCACCGCCGTGCCGCGGTCGTTGTGCGGGTGGACGGACAGGCAGACGTACTCGCGGCGGGACAGGTTGCGGCCCATCCACTCGAAGCGGTCGGCGTGCGTGGACGGCGTGGAACGCTCCACGGTGGCGGGCAGGTTGAGGATGATCTCGCGGCCGGGACCGGGCTGGTAGGTGTCCATCACCGCCTCGCAGACCTCCAGGGCGAAGTCCAGCTCGGTGTCGGTGAAGATCTCCGGCGAGTACTGGTACCCGAACTCCGTCTCCGGGCCCAGCAGCTTCTCCGCGTACTCCATGACCAGCCGGGTGCCGTCGACCGCGATCTGCTTGATGTCGTCCCTGGAGCCGCGGAAGACGACCCGGCGGAAGACCGGGGCGGTGGCGTTGTAGAGGTGGACGGTGGCCCGCCGGGCGCCCTTCAGGGACTCCACCGTGCGCTCGATCAGGTCCTCACGGGCCTGGGTCAGCACGGAGATCGTCACGTCGTCCGGGATGGCGCCGGGCTCCTCGATGATGGAGCGTACGAAGTCGTAGTCGGTCTGGCCGGAGGCCGGGAAGCCGACCTCGATCTCCTTGTAGCCCATCTTGACCAGCAGGTCGAACATCGCGCGCTTGCGGGCGGGCGACATGGGGTCGATCAACGCCTGGTTGCCGTCGCGCAGGTCGGTGGAGAGCCAGCGGGGCGCGGCGGTGATCCGCTGGTCCGGCCAGGTGCGGTCGGGGATGTCGACCTGCTCGTAGCCGCGGTACTTGGTGGTCGGCATGGGGCTGGGCTGCTGGCGGTTGGCCATGATGGCGTGGGCTCCTCGTGATGTCCGCGGTGTGCGCGACGTCCGCGACGTCCGCGTGTTCCGGAAGGACGGCCGACGGCACCACCAAGCTCCGCGGGGAGGGAGTCGGCCTCTACAGGCCCTCGCCGCGGCAGCTAAGGAGAAGCAGCCCGAAACGCATGATGCTCAGCACCTTAACCGAGCCACGCCGGTCACGCGGGTCCGTATCAGTATGCGGGACCACGGAGGGAACCGGGACAAAAAGTGCCGTATACCACTCACCGCCCCCCGCCGCGCCTCATTGCCATCCCATTTCATCAATCATGGTTGCGGGTGGTGACAGGACGGTCACCCAGTGCGAGTGTGCTGAGCATGACGACCACCGGGGGCTTCATGCCCGTCTTCTGCACCATCGTGCCGCCCCACGTCCTCGACCGGCTCGCCCAGAACGAGGACCCCGTGCTCGCCGGGCCGGCCCGCCGCACCCTCCAGCGTGACGCCTTCGAGCGCACCCGCCGCGGTCTGACCACGGTCATCGGCGCCCCCGCCGTGGCCCCGCGCGCCGGCGCCGAACCGGAGAAGCCGCACCGCACGATCTACGACGCCCGGCACGGCACCGACCTGCCGGGCAGGAAGGTGCGCGGCGAGGGCGAGGAGCCCGGCCAGGACGCCACCGTGAACCGCGCCTACGCGGGCCTGGGCGCGACCTTCGAGCACTTCCTGAAGGTGTACGGGCGCAACTCCATCGACGGCGCCGGGATGCCGCTGGACGCGACCGTGCACTACGACCGCGAGTACAACAACGCCTTCTGGAACGGCGAGCAGATGGTCTTCGGCGACGGGGACGGGGAGATCTTCCTCGACTTCACCATCCCTCTCGACGTCATCGGCCACGAGCTGACCCACGGCGTCACCCAGCACACCGCCAACCTGACCTACTACGGCCAGCCCGGCGCCCTCAACGAGTCGGTGTCCGACGTCTTCGGCGCCCTCATCAAGCAGTACTCGCTCGGCCAGACCGCCGCCGAGGCCGACTGGCTGATCGGCGCCGGCCTGCTCGCCCCGCGCGTGACGGGAGTGGCGCTGCGCTCCATGAAGGCGCCGGGCACGGCGTACGACGACGACGTCCTCGGCAAGGACCCGCAGCCCGCGACGATGGACGACTACGTGCGCACCGGCCGCGACAACGGCGGCGTCCACATCAACTCCGGCATCCCCAACCACGCCTTCTACCTCGCCGCCACCGCCCTCGGCGGGCACGCCTGGGAGCGGGCCGGTCAGGTCTGGTACGACGTGCTGACCGGCGGCGAGCTCGCGCAGGACGCGAAGTTCGCGGACTTCGCCGCGCTGACGGTGAAGGCCGCCCGGGAGCGGTACGGGGACGCGGACGAGCTGGACGCGGTGCGCAAGGCCTGGGAGCAGGTCGGGGTGCGCACGCAGTAGTTCCGTACTAGACACGGACCCATGCGGATTCAGGTGAGGCGCACAGGAGGCTTCGCGGGCATCGAACGCCACGCGGAGGTCGACACCGCCGGACGCCCCGACGCGGCCGAGTGGCACGCCCTGGCGGAGCGGTCGGTCGCCGACGGACGGGACACCCCGCCGGTCGGGGTGCCGGACGGGTTCAGCTACCAGATCACGGTGGACGGGAGGACGGTGTACGCCGCCGACCCCCGGCTGACGGACGAGCAGCGCAGGCTGATCTCGCGGGTGCTGAAGGAGGGGGCGTAAAGCCGGGTCGCCGCACGGGCGTTGACTTCCGTCGTCCGCCGTACGGATGATCCGCGCATGGCGACGAACCCGGTACCCCGGTTCCCGGACGGCTTCCTGTGGGGGGTGTCGACCTCGGCGCACCAGATCGAGGGCGCGGCGGACGAACGGGAGCCGTCCGTGTGGGACGTCTTCACGTCCGAGCCGGGGCGGGTGAAGGACGGCTCGACGGCGGCGGTGGCCTGCGACCACTACCACCGCTACCGCGAGGACGTGGCCCTGCTGGCGGACCTGGGCGTGGGCGCCTACCGCTTCTCCGTCTCCTGGCCCCGGGTGAACTCGCCCGGCGGCCTCGGCTTCTACGACCGCCTGGTGGACGAGCTGTGCGCGGCGGGCGTACGACCGGTGCCGACGCTCTTCCACTGGGACCTGCCGGCCGGTCTGGACTGGCTCGAGCGGGACACGGCGTCCCGGTTCGCGCAGTACGTGTCGGTGGTCGCGGACCGGCTGGGCGACCGGGTCGGCAAGTGGATCACCCTCAACGAGCCCGCGGAGCACACCCTGCTGGGCCACGCCCTCGGCACGCACGCGCCCGGCAGAGAGCTGCTGTTCGACGCCCTGCCGGTCGCCCACCACCAGCTCCTCGCGCACGGCCTGGCGGTACGGGCCCTACGCGCCGCCGGCGCCACGGACATCGGCATCGCCAACTCGCACGCGCCGACCTGGCCGGCCTCGGACGAACCGGCCGACCGGGAGGCGGCGGAGTTCTACGACGTCCTGCTGAACCGGCTGTTCTCGGACCCGTTGCTGCTGGGCCGGTATCCGGACGGCGTCGGCGAGCTGATGCCGGACGATGCGGACGCCGACCTGCCGGTGATCGCCGAACCGCTGGACTGGTACGGCGTGAACTACTACGCGCCGGCGCGGGTGGGCGCCCCGCAGGGCACGGAGAGCGAGTCCGGCGGTGTGACGCTGCCGGCCGCACTGCCCTTCTCGGTGCGCGCGATCGAGGGGCGGCCGGTGACGGACTTCGGCTGGCCCGTGGTCCCCGAGGGGCTCACGGAGCTGCTCACCGGCCTCGGCGACCGCTACGGCGACCGGCTCCCGCCGGTCGTCGTCACCGAGAACGGCTGCTCCTACGAGGGCCTCGACGACCAGGACCGCATCGCCTACCTCGACGGCCACGTCCGCGCCGTGCACCGGGCGCTGGAGGCGGGCGTGGACGTGCGCGGCTACTTCGTGTGGTCGCTGCTGGACAACTTCGAGTGGGCCGAGGGGTACGCGCGCCGGTTCGGACTGGTCCACGTGGACTTCGCGACGCGGGAGCGGACGCCCAAGGCGTCGTACCGCTGGTACCGGGACCTGGTCCGCGGCCGGCGGTGAGGTCCGGCCGGACGAGCCGGTCGGATAAAAAGACCTCGGCGCTGTCGGCGGGGAGTCGTACGCTGGATGACAGCAGACCACATCCGTCACGCGGCGCACGCCGCAGAGGAGGACGTGCAGGCCTAGAGCGCCGGCCCATGACTCAGACACCCTCAGCTCACTCCCCCGCGCAGGGGCAGGCGAGAGCACAGATCACCGTCCCCGCCCAGCACCCCATGGTGACCGTTCTGGGCTCTGGAGACTCCCTCCTGCGCGTGATCGAGAAGGCCTTCCCGGCGGCCGACATCCATGTCCGGGGAAACGAGATCAGCGCGGTCGGCGCGGCTCACGAGGTCGCCCTGGTCCAGCGCGTGTTCGACGAGATGATGCTGGTGCTCCGCACCGGGCAGCCGATGACGGAGGACGCAGTGGAACGCTCGATCGCCATGCTGAAGGCGAGCGAGAACGGGGAGAGCGACGGCCAGGAGACCCCGGCCGAGGTGCTCACGCAGAACATCCTGTCCTCGCGCGGCCGCACCATCCGCCCCAAGACGCTGAACCAGAAGCGGTACGTCGACGCGATCGACAAGCACACCATCGTCTTCGGCATCGGCCCCGCGGGCACCGGCAAGACCTACCTGGCGATGGCCAAGGCGGTGCAGGCCCTGCAGTCCAAGCAGGTCAACCGCATCATCCTGACCCGGCCGGCGGTCGAGGCCGGCGAGCGGCTCGGCTTCCTGCCGGGCACGCTGTACGAGAAGATCGACCCGTACCTGCGCCCGCTGTACGACGCGCTGCACGACATGCTCGACCCGGACTCGATCCCGCGGCTGATGGCGGCCGGGACGATCGAGGTCGCGCCGCTCGCCTACATGCGGGGAAGGACGCTCAACGACGCCTTCATCATTCTCGACGAGGCCCAGAACACCAGCCCCGAGCAGATGAAGATGTTCCTCACCCGCCTCGGCTTCGACTCGAAGATCGTCATCACCGGTGACGTGACGCAGGTCGACCTGCCCGGCGGGACGAAGTCCGGTCTGCGGCAGGTGCAGGAGATCCTGGAGGACGTCGAGGACGTCCACTTCTCCCGGCTGACGTCCCACGACGTCGTACGGCACAAGCTGGTGGGCCGTATCGTCGACGCGTACGAGCAGTACGACAGCAGGAACGGCACCGAGAACGGCGGCCACAACGGCGGCCGGACACCGAGAAGCGGTGCCAAGGCCAAGGGGAAGTAGACCAGCACGACCATGTCGATCGACGTCAACAACGAGTCCGGAACCGAGGTCGACGAGCAGGCGATCCTCGACATCGCCCGCTACGCGCTCGCGCGGATGCGCATCCACCCGCTCTCCGAGCTCTCGGTGATCGTCGTGGACGCCGACGCCATGGAGCAGCTCCACATCCAGTGGATGGACCTGCCCGGCCCGACCGATGTCATGTCCTTCCCGATGGACGAGCTGCGTCCGCCGTCGAAGGACGACGACGAGCCGCCCCAGGGGCTGCTCGGCGACATCGTGCTCTGCCCGGAGGTCGCCGCCAAGCAGGGCACCGAGGCACCGACGCGGCACTCCATGGACGAGGAGCTCCAGCTACTCACCGTCCACGGGGTGCTGCACCTGCTCGGCTACGACCACGAGGAACCGGACGAGAAGGCCGAGATGTTCGGACTGCAGGCCGCCATCGTGGACGGCTGGCGTGCGGAGAAGGGCCTGACCGGCCCGTCCCCGGCCCCGACCGTCTCATGAGCCTCCCCCTCGTCGCAGGCGCCGTCGCCCTGGTGGTGATCGCCTGGCTCGCCGCGTGCGCGGAGGCGGGGCTCGCCCGGGTCTCCAGCTTCCGCGCCGAGGAGGCGGTACGGTCCGGGCGGCGCGGCGGTGAGAAGCTCGCCAAGGTCGCCGCCGACCCGACGCGCTACCTCAACGTCGCGCTGCTGGTCCGCGTCGCCTGCGAGATGGCCGCCGCCGCGCTGGTCACGTACGCCTGTCTGCAGCAGTTCGACGGCACCGGCGAGGCGCTGGTGATCGCCATCGCCGTCATGGTGCTGGTCTCGTACGTCGCCGTCGGGGTCTCCCCGCGCACCATCGGGCGCCAGCACCCGCTGAACACGGCGACGGCCGCGGCGTACGTGCTGGTGCCGCTGGCCCGGATCATGGGGCCGGTCCCGTCGCTGCTGATCCTCATCGGCAACGCGCTCACCCCCGGCAAGGGCTTCCGCCGCGGCCCCTTCGCCTCCGAGGCGGAGCTGCGCGCGCTGGTCGACCTCGCCGAGAAGGAGTCCCTGATCGAGGCCGAGGAGCGCCGCATGGTGCACTCGGTGTTCGAGCTGGGCGACACCCTCGTACGGGAGGTCATGGTCCCGCGGACCGACCTCGTCGTCATCGAGCGCTACAAGACCATCCGCCAGGCGCTCACCCTCGCGCTGCGCTCCGGCTTCTCGCGGATACCGGTCGCCGGTGACAGCGAGGACGACATCGTCGGGATCGTCTACCTGAAGGACCTCGTGCGCAGGACGCACATCAGCCGGGAGGCGGAGAGCGACCTCGTCTCCACGGCGATGCGGCCCGCGTTCTTCGTGCCCGACACCAAGAACGCCGGTGACCTGCTGCGCGAGATGCAGAAGGAACGCAACCACGTCGCTGTCGTCGTCGACGAGTACGGCGGCACGGCCGGCATCGTCACCATCGAGGACATCCTGGAGGAGATCGTCGGCGAGATCACCGACGAGTACGACCGGGAGCTCCCGCCCGTCGAGGAACTGGGCGAGGACCGCTTCCGGGTCACCGCCCGGCTCGACATCGGCGACCTGGGCGAGCTGTACGGCCTGGAGGAGTTCGACGACGAGGACGTCGAGACGGTGGGCGGTCTGCTGGCGAAGGCGCTCGGCCGGGTGCCGATCGCCGGTGCCTCCTCGGCCGTGGAGCTGCCCGACGGCCGCGAGCTGCGGCTGACGGCGGAGGCCGCGGCCGGCCGCCGGAACAAGATCGTGACGGTGTTGGTGGAGCCGGCGGCCGGGGTGAAGGCCTCCGAGGAGGCTGTGCCGGAGTGAGTCCCGAGGAGCTGCGCGGGTTCTGCCTGTCCTTCAATGCCGCGGTGGAGGATTTCCCCTTCAATCCGGAGACCTCCGTCTTCAAGGTGCTGGGCAGGCTCTTCGCCCTGACGGCCCTCGACGCGCGTCCGCTCACGGTCAACCTCAAGTGCGACCCGGACGACGCGATCCGGCTGCGGTCCGAGTACGCCGGCCTGATCGTGCCCGGCTACCACATGAACAAGCGGCACTGGAACACGGTGACCGTCGACGGCGGGCTCCCGGACCGTCTCGTCCGGGAGCTCGTGGAGGACTCGTACGACCTGGTCGTCGCCGGCCTGCCGCGCGCGCAGCGGCTGCGCCTCGACCGTCCCTGAGCCTCCCGCCGGACCCCGGCGGCGGGATGCCGACGGCGGGCGCGGCTCCGTATGCTCACCCCCATGACCGAGACCTCTGCCCTCGACCCCGAGGACCGCAAGATCATCACTCTGGCCCGTTCCGCCCGGGCCCGCAACGGTGTGCCCGAGGGGGCCGCCGTGCGCGACGAGACCGGCCGCACGTACGTCGCCGGCACGGTCGCCCTGGACTCCCTGCGGCTCAGCGCCCTGCGCACGGCGGTGGCGATGGCGGTGGCGTCCGGCGCGACGTCGTTGGAGGCGGCGGCCGTGGTGACCGGCGCGGAGTCGGCGTCGGACGAGGACCTGGCGGCGGTGCGGGACCTGGGCGGGGCGGGGACGCCCGTGCTGGTCGCCGCACCGGACGGCACGGTCCGTGAGACGGTGGGCGCCCGCTGACCCTCCCCCCGGCCCCGTGGACGGCGGTGGTACGTCGGGGCTCCGGGGATCAGGGACAATGGGCGCCATGAGCGTTCGTACCCAGTCATCCGAAGAGCCGGCCGAGGCTGTCCACCGGGCCGGCTTCGCCTGCTTCGTGGGCCGTCCCAACGCGGGCAAGTCCACCCTCACGAACGCTCTGGTCGGGCAGAAGGTGGCGATCACCTCGAACCGTCCGCAGACCACCCGGCACACCGTGCGGGGCATCGTGCACCGCCCGGAGGCCCAGCTGATCCTGGTGGACACCCCCGGGCTGCACAAGCCGCGCACGCTGCTGGGCGAGCGGCTGAACGACGTGGTGCGCACGACGTGGGCCGAGGTGGACGTCATCGGCTTCTGCCTGCCGGCGAACGAGAAGCTGGGTCCCGGTGACCGCTTCATCGCCAAGGAACTGGCCGGGATCAAGAAGACCCCGAAGGTCGCGATCGTCACCAAGACCGACCTGGTGGACTCCAAGACCCTGGCCGAGCAGCTGATCGCCGTCGACCAGCTCGGCCGGGAACTGGGCATCACCTGGGCGGAGATCGTCCCGGTGTCGGCGACGGCGAACCAGCAGGTCGACCTGCTCGCCGACCTGCTGACCCCGCTGCTGCCCGAGGGCCCCGCGCTCTACCCCGAGGGCGACCTGACCGACGAGCCCGAGCAGGTGATGGTCGCCGAGCTGATCCGGGAGGCCGCGCTGGAGGGGGTGCGGGACGAGCTGCCGCACTCCATCGCGGTGGTCGTGGAGGAGATGCTCCCGCGCGAGGACCGGCCCGCCGACAAGCCGCTCCTGGACATCCACGCCAACGTCTTCATCGAGCGCCCCAGCCAGAAGGGCATCATCATCGGCCCCAAGGGCAAGCGCCTGAAGGACGTCGGCATCAAGTCCCGGAAACAGATCGAGGCGCTGCTCGGCACCCCGGTCTTCCTGGACCTGCACGTGAAGGTCGCGAAGGACTGGCAGCGGGACCCCAAGCAGCTGCGGCGACTGGGCTTCTGAGCGCACGGACCGCGCCCCGCCGCCCGGCACGACCCACCGCGGCCGCGGCGGCCGGGCTTTTCCGAAGCCGGGCGGCGGCGTGAGGTCGGGCCGGGCGGCGGCGTGAGGTCGGGCCGGGCGGCGGCGTGACCGGCCCCGGCATGACCGGTCAGGCCGGGCGGCGGAAGCCGATGGTCGGGACCGCGCGGCGCCGGGGCCACGGGCCGACGGGCTCGTCCGGGACCAGGTCCGCCAGGAACGCGTACCGGCGCAGTGCCGTCGGGTCCTGGCCCTCGACCGACTGGACCTGGTGCCACCAGGCCGCGATCTCGGACCAGCCGGGCGCCGACAGCGAGCCGCCGAACTCCTGGACGGAGAGGGCCGCGGTGAGGCCGGCGAAGGCCAGGCGGTCGGCCAGCGGCCAGCCGGCCAGGGTGCCGGTGACGAACCCCGCGACGAAGACGTCCCCGGCTCCGGTCGGGTCCAGCGCCTCCACCTCGATGGCCGGGACCTCGGCGCTCTCGCCCGTGCGCCGGTCCACCGCGTACGCGCCCTCCGCGCCGAGGGTGACCACCGCGAGCGGCACGTGCTCGGTCAGGGCGTGCGCGGCGGCGCGGGGGCAGGTGGCGCCGGTGTAGCGCATCGCCTCCTCCGCGTTCGGCAGGAAGGCCTCGCACAGCGCGAGGTCGGGCAGCCCCGCCAGGTCCCAGGCCCCGGTGTCGTCCCAGCCGACGTCGGCGAAGACCCGGGTGCCCCGCGCCGCGGCCTGGGCGATCCAGGGGGCGCGGACGCCGGGCGTGAGGGAGGCGACGGCGGCACGCGCGCGCGGGGGGCACTCCGGGGACGGTTCCTCGGGCGGCGGCTCGTGGCCGTGGGAGACCATCGTGCGCTCCCCCTCGTACGCCATCGAGACCGTCACCGGCGAGTGCCAGCCGGGCACGGTGCGTGAGGTGCTCAGGTCGATGCCCTCGCCCTGGGCGAGCGCGTCCCAGCAGTAGTCGCCGTAGTGGTCGTCGCCGAAGGCCGCGGCCAGCGAGGTGCGCAGGCCGAGGCGGGCCAGCGCGGTCGCCATGTTCGCCACGCCGCCCGGACTCGACCCCATGCCGCGTGCCCAGGACTCGGTCCCGCGCACCGGGGCGGAATCGAGCCCGGTGAAGACGACGTCCAGGAAGACGGTGCCGGTCAGATACACGTCCCAGGGCGGGTCCTGCGGCCCGCGCAGGGCGGCGAGGGGATCGACGTGGGCGTGGCGGTGCCATCCCTCGTCCGGGACGTGGCGGTGCGTTCTCTCGTCGGCCGGCATGGCGGGCATGGCTGGCACGTCGGACGCGGTGGACACGGTGGACGCTGTCACGGTGCGCTCCCTGGCATGGTGCGGATCAGGCCAGTGTGCACCACGCCACCGACAACCCGGCGGCGTTCGCACCACACCGCCGGGCCGGAGGGGAAGCGCCGTCCGGGCCGTCGGTCACCAGCGCGGGACGGACGGGGTGACCCACTCCGGGTCGGCCACCCGCATCGCCGCGGCGTCGTCGCGGTCCCGCAGTGTGCCGTCGTCGTCGAGCCAGCGTCGGTGGAGGAACGCCAGCTTGTCGCGGTCGAGTTCGACACCGAGGCCGGGGGCGTCGGAGACGGTGACCTTGCCGCCGTCGAAGGCGAGCCGTTCGGTGAGGACGTCCTCGGACTGCCAGGGGTAGTGGGAGTCGCAGGCGTGGTGGAGGTCCGGGACGGTGGCCGCCACGTGGGTCATGGCGGCGAGGCTGACGCCCAGGTGGGTGTTGGAGTGCATGGAGACGCCCACGCCGAAGGTGCGGCAGACGGCGGCGAGTTGCTGGGTGTTGCGCAGCCCGCCCCAGTAGTGGTGGTCGCTGAGCACGACCTGCACGGCGTTCCTGGTGAACGCCTCCGGGATCTCGGCGAACGTCGTCACGCACATGTTGGTGGCCAGCGGCACCCCGGTCCTCGCGGCGACCTCGGCCATGGCCGGGGTGCCGAGCGCCGGGTCCTCCAGGTACTCCAGGACGTCCCCGAGTTCCGCGGCGACCCTGAGGGAGGTCTCCACGGACCAGGCGCCGTTGGGGTCGAGACGCAACGGGCGTCCGGGGAAGGCCTCGGCGAGCGCCCTGACGGCGGCGATCTCCTCGTCGGGCGGGAAGACGCCGCCCTTGAGCTTGAAGGAGGTGAAGCCGTAGCGGTCGGTGAAGGCGCGGGCCTGCTCGACGACGCCCGCCGGGTCGAGGGCGGCGCCCCAGTCGTCCTTCTCCGAGGGCACGCCCTCGGGGTGGCCGGCCCACTTGTAGAAGAGGTACGCGCTGTACTCCACCGCGTCCCGGACCTTGCCGCCCAGCAGCGCGTGCACGGGCAGGCCGAGCGCCTTGCCGAGGGCGTCGAGACAGGCGACCTCGAAGCCGGAGACGACGGACAGGCGCAGCTTGTCGGCGGTCTGGACACCGCGCAGGCCGCCGACGTCCACCTGCCCGGAGACCCGGGAGGCGTCGACCGCGACCTCGTCCACGGTGGTGAACAGCCCGTTGAGGTCCGAGGCCTGGCGGCCGACCAGCCCGTCGGCGAGGGGGCGGGCCAGCTCCAGGTACCTGGCGTCGCCGTACGTCTCGCCGACGCCGGTGATCCCGTCGGCGGTCTCCACCTCGACGATCAGCCGGGGGGTGTACGGCTGGTGGACGCCCTGCGTGTTGAGCAGGGGCGGGTCGGCGACGAGGATCGGCGTCAGACGGACGCCGGTGATCGTGAGATCGCGGGTCACAGCGCACTCACCCACCCATCTCCCTGTAGGAACGCCATCCATGCATGCAGATGGAGGTTAGATAGGTGAACGGTTGGCGTCAATGGGGCGGTGCGGACCCCTGGCGGGGGCAAACGCTGCTACCCACCCTTCCGACTCACAAACCCAGAAGTGATACGGATCACTTCCCCGTGCCTGTCTCGCCCCTCCCCGCGCTTGATACAAATTGCCCGCGCGTTCCTGTCCGTCGACGGTCGTCGCCCCCTCCCCTCCCCAGTCCCTTTCGCATGCCCTGGGAACGCCCGTGCTCGCCCCCCGCACCACCCCCTGGCCCCTCGTCGCCCTTTTCACGGCCGGGTACCTTCCTCCGTATCTGCTGCCCACCACCGTCGGCAGGTTCGACACCGGTCTGGCGCTGACCACCACTCAGGCGGGCGCGGTCGGCAGCGCGCTGCTGCTGAGTTCGGCCGCCGCGGGCTTCCTGCTCGCCTCCCGGGTGGAGCGGATCGGCGCACGCGCCCTCGCCCGGTCCGGGCTCGCGCTGGCCGTCCTCGGGTACGGGGGCGCCGCGCTCACCACCGCCGTCCCGGCCGTGGTCGCGGGCGCGATGGTGGGCGGTTTCGGGACCGGTACGGCCACCACGGTCGCCGCCACCCGGATCGCCGCGGAGCGGGACCCGCACCGGGCCTCCACCCTGGGCCTGTTGAGCGTGTCCGCGCTGGCCGGCGTGGTGTACCTGACGGTGCCCCACCTCGGTCGCGCGCACGGGCTGCCGCCGGCCGCGATCGCGCTGACCGCTCTCGCGGTGTGGCCGCTGACCGGTCGCCTCCCCGGTGGGACCGCCGCCTCGTCGACCCCGCACGACACCGCGGCTCCGCTCCCCCGTCGCCGCTCGGGCGCCGTGCTCGCCGCCGCCGTGCTGTGCTGGTCGCTCGCGCAGAACTCCCTGTGGGGCGTCAGCGGTCGCATCGGGCTGACGCAGGCGCACCTCGGCGACGCCGCCCTCGGCCTGGTCTTCGCCGTGGCCCTGGGCGCCGGACTGCTGGGCGTGCTGGCGGCCGGGGCGCTCGGGGCGCGGCTCGGGCGGGCGCTGCCCGTCGGCGGCGGGACGGTGCTCATCGCCGGCTGCATCGCGGTGAGCGCGTCCGCGACCACCCCCACGGCCTTCGCGGCCGGGGAGATCGCCTGGAACACGCTGTACCCGGTCGTGCTGTCGTACCTGATCGGCCTCGCCGCCTCGCTCGACCCGCGCGGCCGGTGGGCGGTGCTCGTCGGGTCGGCGTCCTCGCTGGGCACGGCGGCCGGGCCGCTGACGGGCAGTGTGCTGTCGGCGCAGGCCGGTTACGCGGGCATGGGCCTGGTCCTGGGCGCCGGTCTGCTCCTGGTCGCCGTGCCGATGACCGCCGTCGCCCTGCACACCGGCGGGCGCCCGCTGCTGCCCGGCACGGTCCGCCGCCGCGGCGGCACCCCGGCCGCCCTGGTCGCCGCCGCCACGGGCACGCCGAGCGGCGCGGTGCCGGAGGTCGGGGCCGTGGAGCAGCCGGTCGTGGAGATCGACGTGGACGCCCCGGCCCCGCCCGTCCGGCGTGCCTACGACACGGCGGGACCCCGGCAGACGGCGGCCGCACCGGGGTCCGGGACGGGCTGAGTCACGCGGCGGGGAACTCGTAGGCCTCCACCTCGGCGAGGTACCGCGCCCGCGACTCCTCGTCGTCGTCCAGGAAGGAGGCGAGGAAGGAGTTGCGGGCCAGTTCCCGCAGCCGCTCCTCGGTGAGGCCGAGGGCCTGGCGCACGGCGTCGAAGTTGTCGCCCGCGTAGCCGCCGAAGTAGGCCGGGTCGTCGGAGTTGACCGTGCACATCAGGCCCGCGTCCAGCATGGCGGGCAGCGGGTGGTCGGCGAGGGTGTCGACCGTGCGCAGCCGGACGTTGGACAGCGGGCACAGGGTCAGCGGGACGCGGTCGCGCACCAGCCGCTCGACCAGGGCCGGGTCCTCCACCGAGCGCAGGCCGTGGTCGATCCGCTCGACGCCCAGGACGTCCAGGGCCTCGGTGACGTACTCCGGCGGCCCCTCCTCGCCCGCGTGCGCGACCCGGCGCAGCCCGAGGGCGGCGGCGGCCTCGTACACCTCGCGGAACTTGACCGGCGGGTGGCCGACCTCCGCGGAGTCCAGGCCGACGCCGGTGATGCGGTCGAGGTACGGCTTCGCGGCGTCGAGGGTCGCCAGCGCCGACTCGGCGGACTCGTCGCGCAGGAAGCACATGATCAGCCGGGTGGAGACGCCGTGGTTCTCGCGGCTGCGGCCCAGCGCCCGCCACAGGCCCTCGACCACCGTGCCCGTCTCCACGCCCCGGGCGAGGTGGGCCTGCGGGTCGAAGAAGATCTCCGCGTGCCGCACGCCCTGCGCGGCGGCGCGGGCGAGGTAGGCGTTCGCCAGGTCCTCGAAGTCCCGCTCGGTGCGCAGGACGGCCATGAGTTCGTAGTACAGGTTCAGGAAGGACTGGAGGTCCTCGAACCGGTACGCCTCGCGCAGCGCGTCCGTGTCCGCGTACGGCAGGGACACGCCGTTGCGGGCGGCCAGCGCGAAGGCCAGCTCCGGTTCCAGGGTGCCTTCGATGTGGAGGTGCAGTTCGGCTTTGGGCAGGGGCATCAGAGCATCGTACGGCGGTTTCACCGACGTTTCGGAACCGGGACTCTCAGTAGGTCGTGGGCCACGGTCAGCTCACCCTCGAAGCCGGCCGCCCGTGCCTGCCGCTCGAACTCCTCCGGGTCCGAGTACCGCTGGCTGAAGTGGGTCAGGACGAGGTGGCGCACGCCGGCGTCCCGGGCGACCCGCGCCGCCTGCCCGGCGGTCAGGTGACCGTGTTCGGTGGCGAGCGCCTCGTCCTCGTCGAGGAAGGTCGACTCGATGACCAGCAGGTCGCAGCCCTCGGCGAGCGCGTGCACCCCCGGGCACAGCCGGGTGTCCATGACGAAGGCGAACCGCTGGCCGCGGCGGACCTCGCTGACCTCGTCGAGCGGAACGCCGTTCAGCGAGCCCTCGCGCTGGATGCGGCCCACGTCGGGGCCCTTGATGCCGTGCGCGGCCAGACGCTCGGGCAGCATGCGGACGCCGTCGGGCTCGGTGAGGCGGTAGCCGTACGACTCGACGGGGTGGGACAGCCTGCGGGCGTCCAGGGTGTAGGCCGGGGTGACCGCGAGGACGCCGTCCGTGTCGACCGGCGCCTCGGTGAGGGCGACCGTCTCGCGGTAGGCGGTGGCGTACCGCAGGCGCTGGAAGAAGCGCCGGCCGGAGCGCGGGTAATGGGCGGTGACCTCGTGCGGCACCTGGTCCAGGTTGACGCGCTGGATGACGCCGGCGAGGCCGAGGCTGTGGTCGCCGTGGAAGTGCGTGACGCAGATCCGGTTCAGGTCGTGCGCGGCGGCACCGGCGCGCAGCATCTGGCGCTGCGTGCCCTCGCCGGGGTCGAACAGGATGCCCTCGCCGTCCCAGCGCAGCAGGTAGCCGTTGTGGTTGCGGTGCCGGGTGGGGACCTGGCTGGCGGTGCCGAGCACCACCAGTTCGCGTACGGACATCGTGGCCTATCCGGGGGGCCATTCGAGGCCGCGGCCGCCGAGGACGTGGGCGTGGGTGTGCCAGACGGTCTGGCCCGCGCCGCTGCCGGTGTTGAAGACGGTGCGGTAGCTCTCCAGCTTCTCCTGCTCCGCGACCGCCCGCGTCTCGCGCAGGACGTCCGCGGCCAGCTCCGGGGCGCCGGCGGCGAGCGCGGCGGCGTCCCGGTAGTGCGCCTTGGGGATCACCAGGACGTGGGTGGGCGCCTGGGGGTTGATGTCCCGGAACGCGACGGTCGTGTCCGTCTCGCGGACGACCGTCGCCGGGATCCGACCCGCGACGATCTTGCAGAACAGGCAGTCGTCCTGTGGCTCGCCCGCCATGGGGCCTCCTTACGCCGGTATTCTTCTGCGGGCATCGTATCCACCCGGCCGCGGGCAATCGCGCCGCCGGGGGCGGCACGGGTGGGCGCGGGCGGCGCCCCGCCGCGCCGGGCTGCGCACCCACCCCCGGCCCGCTCGGACCCCGCGCGGCTACAGCGACGGCAGACCCGGTGGCGTCCTGGCGGGTGCCGACTCCAACGCCTCCAGCGCCAGCCGGATCGCCTCGTCCAACTGGGGGTCGCGGCCCGCCGCGTGGTCCTGGGGGCGCTGGGGGACCTCCACGTCGGGGTCGACTCCGTGGTTCTCGACGCCCCAGCCGAGGCCCTCCAGCCAGATCGCGTACTTGGGCTGGGTGATCAGCGTCCCGTCGACCAGCCGGTAGCGGCTGTCGATGCCGATGACACCGCCCCAGGTACGGGTGCCGACGACCGGCCCGATACCGAGCGCCTTGATCGCGGCGTTGACGATGTCGCCGTCGGAGCCGGAGAACTCGTTGGCGACGACGACGACCGGGCCGCGGGGCGCGTCCTGCGGATAGCTGGTCGGCCGCATGCCGCGCGGCATGTCCCAGCCGACGATCCGCCGGGCCAGCTTCTCCACGACCAGCTGGGAGGTGTGCCCGCCCCGGTTCTCGCGGACGTCGACGACCAGGCCCTCCCGGACCACCTCGACGCGCAGGTCGCGGTGGATCTGGGCCCAGCCGGGCGCCTGCATGTCGGGAACGTGGAGGTAGCCGAGCCGGCCGCCGGACGTCTCGTGGACGTGGGCGCGGCGGTCGGCGACCCAGGCGTGGTAGCGCAGCGCCTCCTCGTCGGCGAGGGGGACGACGACGGCGTGCCGCGGTTCGCCGCCGCCGGCCGCGGAGATGGTCAGCTCGACCGGCTTGCCCGCGGTGCCCACCAGCAGCGGGCCGGGGCCGGTGACCGGGTCGACGGGCTGTCCGGCGACCGCGACGATCGCGTCCCCGGCGCGCACCGCGACGCCGGGCGCGGCGAGCGGGGAGCGGGCGTCGGGGTCGGAGGTCTCCGAGGGCAGGACGCGGTCGACGCGCCAGGTGCCGTCCTCGTGCCGGGAGAGGTCGGCGCCGAGCAGGCCCTGCCGGGCGCCGCCGCCGTGGCCGCCGCGCGGGGTGACGTAGGCGTGCGAGGTGCCGAGCTCGCCGTGCACCTCCCAGAGCAGGTCGACCAGGTCGTCGTGGGTGGCGAGGCGGTCCAGGACGGGCCGGTAGCGCTCCAGGACGCCGTCCCAGTCGACGCCGTTCATGTCGGCCCGCCAGAAGTGGTCCCGCATGACGCGGCCGGTCTCGTCGTACATCTGCCGCCACTCCGCGGCCGGGTCGACGGTCTGCCGGACGCGGGTCAGGTCGACGGTGACGTTGGTGTCGCTGTCGTCGTCGCCGGAGGCCCGCCGGTCGCTGGGCACGACCTTGAGCCGGCCGTCCGTCCACAGCAGCACCCGCTTGCCGTCGCCGCTGACCTCGAAGTGGTCGGCGTCGGTGGCGAGGTGCTCGACGCGCTGCTGGGCGAGGTCGTAGCGCTCCAGGTCGGTCTGCGGGTCCGGGTCGTCCGGGGTGGCGCGGGAGGCGCCGAGGACACCGGTGACGGGGTGCCGCAGCCACAGGACGCCGTCCTTGGCGGCGCGCAGCCGGGAGTAGCGGGCGGCCTCGACCGGGAAGGGCACGATGCGGTCGGCGAGGCCCTCGATGTCGATCCGGGTGGCCGGGGTGCCCTCGCTGTCGGGGGTCTCGTCCCGGTCGGGCGTCTCGAAGGGGCGGCCGTGGCGCTGCGGACCGAAGGGCGACGGGGTGGTCGCGGCCAGCGTGATCAGGTACGGGCGGGCGCCCTCGACGAAGGCCAGGTCGAAGACGTGCTCGTCGTAGACCGGGTCGAAGGAGCGGGTGGAGAGGAAGGCGAGGTGCTTGCCGTCCAGGGTGAACGCCGGCGAGTAGTCCTTGAACCGCAGGGGCGTCGCCTCGCTCACCGACAGGTCGGTGGTGTTGGCGAGCCTGAGCTGACGCAGCGGTGCGGGGCCCGGGTGCGACCAGGCGAGCCAGGCCGAGTCGGGCGAGAAGACCAGCCCGGACACGTCGCCGTCCTCGCTGCGGTCGACCTCGCGGACCTCGCCGGTCTCGCGCTCCACGAGCAGCACCCGCCCGTCGTGCGAGGCGACGGCGGCACGGCTGCCGTCGGGCGCCATGGCGAGGACGAGCACCCGGCCGAGCTGTCCGGCGGCGACGCGGCGCGGCGTGGCGCCGGGCGCGAGCCCGGTGGCGGGCGCGAACTCCAGGGCGTCGTCGCCCTCGGCGTCCGTCACCCACACCACCCATTCCTCGCCGTCGGCACGGAAGGCGCGCGGCAGCCGGTTCCGTACGCCGGGCGTCACCGCGAGCGCGCGGGCCGGGCCGGAGCGGTGGGTGACCCAGTGGACGCCGCCGCGTACGGCGACGGCGCTGCCGCGCGCGGTGTGGTCGGGGGAGGCGGAGCCGAACCAGCGGGCGGCGTTCACCGGGTACGCCTGGAGGTCGACGCGGGAACCGCCGAGCCGGATGTCGAGCCGGCGCGGCTCGGCGCCGTCCAGGTCGTCGAGGGTCCACAGTTCACCGGCGCTGGAGTACACGACGCGGGTGCCGTCGGTGGCGGCGTGCCGGGCGTAGAAACCCCCGAGGGGGGTGTGCCGGCGCAGGTCGGAGCCGTCGGCGAGGGAGGAGTAGAGGGCGCCGGTGCCCTCGTGGTCGGAGAGGAAGGCGATCCGGTCACCGACCCAGAACGGGTACTCGATGTTGCCGTCGAGGTCGCCGTGCAGCCGGACGAACTCGCCGTCGTCGGTGGCGTCGATCCACAACTTGCCCGCCGTGCCGCCCCGGTAGCGCTTCCACCAGGCGGCCTCGCGGCCCATCGACGCGGACAGCAGCACGGTGCGCGGGCCGTACGCGACGTCGCCGACGGGCCCGTACGGCAGGGTGGTGGCCGGTCCGCCGTCGAGCGGGACGGCGCGGGCCCAGCTGCGGCGCAGGCCGGCCTGCCCGTAGGCGCTGAGGGCGAGCACCTGTCCCTCCGGGGTCCAGCCGCGTACCTGGGTCTTCGCACTGCCCCAGTACGTGAGGCGTTCGGCCGGGCCGCCGTCGGCGGGCGCGATGTGCACCTCGGGGGCGCCGTCGCGGGTGGAGGACCAGGCGACGGTGGTGCCGTCGGGCGAGATGCGCGGGTGGTTCACCGGCACGTTGTCGGCGCTGACCCGCCAGGCCCGGCCGCCGTCGAGCGGGGCGAGCCACACGTCGTCCTCGGCGGTGAAGGCGACCAACTCGCCGTGCGGGTGCGGAAAGCGGAGGTAGGCAGGCGCTGCGGGCTGTGTCACCCCCTCAGCCTATGCAGGGGCGGTGCCCGCCGACAGAGGTTCGGATCACATACCGGCCACCAGCGGCGGACTACTTGCCCTGCACCGGCCGGCAGTGCGGGTCGTCCGGGCACCAGATGGTCCGGGTGACGGTCACGGTGGGCCCCGGTACGCGCGGGGAGGGCCGGTTCGCGGGCGGGGTGCTCGCGGCGTCGCAGTTCCCCAGCCCCTTGACGTGGAACCACTGCTTGCCGTCCACCTCGGCGGTGAGATCACCGCGCACGCAGGCGCCGTCGACGACCCGGGTCACCTTGCCGTCGACGGTGATCTCCTGTCCGCCGTCGGTCTTTCCCTGGCAGTCGACGGAGGCGACCGTGTCCTCGGCGGCGGAGGCGCTCCGGCCGGAGTCCCCGAAGGAGGCCGTGCAGGTGAGCCACCGCACGGCCGCGTCCCGTCGGTCGAGTTCACGCGTCACGGTCAGGTCGGTCGTGTACGCCACGGACGCGGTGCTCAGCCCGGCCGGATCACACGCGACGACACCGCCGACGGCGACGACCGCGCCGCCCGCCGCCAGCACGAGGCGCCGCCCGCGCGGCCGGCTCACCCTGTGCGAAAACCGTCTCAACGCCCCCATGCACGGCAGACTGCCACCAGCGGCGGCCTCGCGGTAGGGCGCATACGGCCACTCCTCACCACCGTCGGCCGCGGGGGGCGACGACCGCGGGCCGGGCACGCTCGTCGTGGACGTACGGGCGCGCGGGCGCGTGCCCCGGGAGCCACCGGCACGAAGGGGGCGGTGACGGCGTGCGCACGCCGTACGGTGACGGCGTGCGCGCTCCCCCGTAGTCCGCCCCGGGCGACGGCACCCCTCCCGGGTGGGCGAGACGTCGGCGTCCCGTCAGGACCAGCGGCCGGTGCGGGCCAGGAGCACGGCCGTCGCGGCGGTGCCCGCGGTGGAGGTGCGCAGCACGCTGCGTCCCAGGCGGTAGGGCCTGGCCCCGGCCTGCTCGAACAGCGCCAACTCCTCGGGGGATACGCCGCCTTCGGGGCCGACGACCAGCACGATGTCACCGGTGGCGGGGAGTTCGGCGGCGGCCAGGGGTTCGTCACCGCTCTCGTGGAGTACGGCGGCGAAGTCGGCGTCGGCCAGAAGTGAGGCAACCTGCTTGCTGCTCGCCGCGTCCGCGACGTCGGGGAAGCGGACCCGGCGGGACTGCTTGCCCGCCTCCCGGGCCGTCGCCCGCCACTTGCCGAGCGCCTTCAGACCGCGGTCGCCCTTCCACTGCGTGATGCAGCGGGACGCCGCCCACGGCACGACCGCGTCGACGCCGACCTCGGTCATGGTCTCGACGGCCAGCTCGCCGCGGTCGCCCTTGGGCAGGGCCTGGACGACGGTGATACGGGGCTGCTCCGCGGGCTCCTCGTGGACGCTCTCCAGGCCGGTGACGACCAGGCGGTCCTTGCCCTCGGCGGCCTTGACCACGCCCTCGGCCCAGCGGCCGCGTCCGTCGGTGAGGACGACGTCCTCGCCGGACCGCAGCCGCTTCACGGAGACGGCGTGCCGCCCCTCGGGGCCGTCCAGGACGTACTCCCCCGCGGGCAGGTCCCCCGGCTGGAGGGAGTCGACCACGAACACCGGTGCCGTCATCGGCCCGTTCCTCCCGTCACGCACTCCGACAACGCCGTCCCGGCGGCGGCGAGTTCGGCCGCCAGCACCTCCACCAGCTGCCCGGCGGGCAGGTCCCGGGCCATCCGGTGGCCCTGCCCCGCCCAGAGCGCCATGCCCTGCGCGTCGCCCGCCCTCGCCGCCGCCTTGCGCAGCGGCGCGGTGAGGTGGTGCACGTCCGGGTAGGCGGCGGGGGCGTACGGGCCGTGCTCGCGCAGGAAGCGGTTGACCAGCCCCCGGGCGGGTCGGCCGGAGAAGGCACGGGTCAGCTCGGTGCGGACGAACAGGGGGTTGGTCAGCGCGTCCTTGTGCAGGGCGTGCGCACCGGACTCGGGGGTGGCGAGGAAGGCGGTGCCGAGCTGGGCCGCGCACGCGCCGGCCGCGAGCACCGCGGCGATCTGACCGCCGCGCATGATGCCGCCGGCGGCGATGATCGGCAGGCTCACCGCCTCCCGGACCTGGGCGACCAGCGACAGCAGTCCGGTGCCGGCGCCGCCGGTCTCCGGGTGGTCCCGGTAGGTGCCCTGGTGTCCGCCGGCCTCGGCGCCCTGCGCGATCACCGCGTCGGCGCCGGACCGCTCGACGGCCCGGGCCTCCTCCGCGGTGGTCGCCGCGACCAGGGCGAAGGTGCCGACGCGGTGCAGGGAGTCGACGACCTCACGGCTCGGGACCCCGAAGTGGAACGACACCACCGGCACCGGGTCGTCCAGCAGCACCGCGAGCTTGGCGTCGTATCCGTCGTCCCGGCCGCAGCCGGGGTCGCCGAGCTCCGTCTCGTACCAGGCGGCCTCGCCGGCCAGTTGGTGGGCGTAGACGCCCACGGCGGAGGGGTCGGCCGTCTCGGGCTGCGGCATGAAGAGGTTGACGCCGAAGGGCCGGTTCGTCAGTCCCCGCAGTTGCTTGATCTCCTGGTACATGCCGTCCGCGGTCTTGTACCCGGCGGCCAGGAAACCCAGCCCTCCCGCCTCGCAGACGGCGGCGGCCAGCCCCGGCACGGAGACGCCGCCCGCCATGGGCGCCTGCACGATCGGACGGGGGAAGAGATCGGTCAGTGCGGAGGACATGACCGCATGGTGTCACGTCCTCCGAACAAGTCCGAAACCGGGCTTCCGTCGGCATACGCCAGGAGCATCCGCATCGCGAAACCCCTGGCACCACCCGACCGAAGCGCCCGTCAACGCCCCTCGAACGCGTCCGTCAACGCCCCTCGAACGCGTCCGTCAGCGCCCGTTGAACGCGTCCTTCAGCCGGGAGAACAACCCCTGCTGACCGGGCTGGAACTGGCCCTGCGGCCGTTCCTCACCGCGCACCTTGGCGAGCTCCCTGAGCAGGCGCTCCTGCTCGGGGTCGAGCTTGGTCGGGGTGGTCACCTCGACGTGGACGATGAGGTCGCCCCGGCCGCCGCCGCGCAGGTGGGTGACGCCGCGGCCGTGCAGCGGGATCGACTGTCCGGACTGGGTGCCCGGGCGGATGTCGACCTCCTCCACGCCGTCGAGCGTCTCCAGCGGCACCTTCGTGCCGAGGGCCGCCGCCGTCATCGGGATGGTGACCGTGCAGTGCAGGTCGTCACCGCGGCGCTGGAAGGTCGAGTGCGGCAGCTCGTGGATCTCCACGTACAGGTCACCGGCGGGGCCGCCGCCGGGGCCGACCTCGCCCTCGCCCGCGAGCTGGATCCGCGTGCCGTTGTCGACTCCGGCCGGGATCTTCACGGTCAGCGTGCGCCGGGAGCGGACCCGGCCGTCGCCCGCGCACTCCGGGCACGGGGTCGGGACCACGGTGCCGAAGCCCTGGCACTGGGGGCAGGGGCGGGAGGTCATGACCTGGCCCAGGAAGGACCGCGTGACCTGCGACACCTCACCGCGTCCGCGGCACATGTCACACGTCTGGGCACTCGTGCCCGGCGCCGCGCCCTCGCCGTTGCAGGTGTTGCAGACGACCGCGGTGTCGACCTGGATGTCCTTGGTCGTACCGAACGCGGCCTCGTCCAGCTCGACCTCGATGCGGATCATCGCGTCCTGGCCCCGGCGCGTGCGCGAGCGCGGCCCGCGCTGCGACGCCGTACCGAAGAACGCGTCCATGATGTCCGAGAAGTTCCCGAAGCCGCCCGCGCCGAAGCCGCCGGCCCCGCCGCCGCCCGCCTGCGAGAGGGGGTCGCCGCCGAGGTCGTAGACCTGCTTCTTCTGCGGGTCCGACAGCACCTCGTAGGCGGCGTTGATCTCCTTGAACCGCTCCTGGGTCTTCGGATCGGGGTTGACGTCCGGGTGCAGCTCGCGGGCGAGCCTCCGGAACGCCTTCTTGATCTCGTCCTGGGACGCGTCGCGGCGTACGCCGAGTACGGCGTAGTAGTCCGTGGCCACCTACGACTCCGCCAGGATCTGTCCGACGTACCGTGCCACTGCGCGTACCGCTCCCATCGTTCCCGGGTAGTCCATGCGGGTCGGTCCGACCACGCCGAGCTTGGCAACCGCCTCGCCGCCCGAACCGTAGCCCACCGACACGACGGACGTTGAGTTGAGTCCTTCGTGGGCGTTCTCGTGACCGATACGGACGGTCACGCCCGGATCCTTCGCCTCGCCGAGCAGCTTGAGGAGCACGACCTGCTCCTCCAGCGCCTCGAGGACGGGCCGGATCACCAGGGGGAAGTCGTGCCCGAAGCGGGTCAGATTGGCGGTGCCGCCGATCATCAGCCGCTCCTCGTTCTCCTCGACCAGCGTCTCCAGGAGAGTGGAGAGCACGGTGGAGACCGTACCGCGGTCCTCGGCCTCGAAGGCCTCCGGCAGATCCTCGACCAGACTCGGGACGTCCGAGAAACGGCGGCCCGCGACCCGGCTGTTGAGCCGCGCGCGCAGGTCCGCCAGGGACGCCTCGCCGAACGGCGCCGGGCAGTCGACCATCCGCTGCTCGACCCGCCCGGTGTCCGTGATCAGCACGAGCATCAGGCGCGCGGGCGCCAGGGAGAGCAACTCCACGTGCCGCACGGTCGAGCGGGTCAGCGACGGGTACTGCACGACGGCGACCTGCCGGGTGAGCTGCGCGAGCAGCCGCACCGTGCGGGCCACCACGTCGTCGAGGTCGACGGCGCCCTCCAGGAAGTTCTGGATGGCACGCCGCTCGGGCGCGGTCATCGGCTTGACGCCGGCCAGCTTGTCGACGAAGAGCCGGTAGCCCTTGTCGGTCGGGATGCGCCCGGCGCTGGTGTGCGGCTGGGCGATGAACCCCTCGTCCTCCAGGGCCGCCATGTCGTTGCGCACGGTGGCCGGGGAGACGCCGAGGTTGTGCCGCTCGGTGAGGGCCTTGGAGCCGACCGGCTCCTCCGTGCCGACGTAGTCCTGGACGATGGCGCGCAGAACCTGGAGCCTGCGTTCACTGAGCATCGGCGCACACACCTCCAGAGTCGTCCGCCCGGTGTCCTACCTGTCTGTCCTGGCACTCACAGCGGGCGAGTGCCAGACTTCCCCGGCCCAGTGTACGGCCGTGGGGTACGCCTCCGGCAAGGCCGGGGGCACGCCGCCGTGACCGGGGGCGTCGCACCGCTAGCGTCGTCGGCATGACGGTGACTTGGGAGGACCTGGGATGGGAGCGGCTGGCGGCCGGGGTGGGGCGGTGCCGGCTGCCGGTCTGGGACTGCACGGCGGGGCTGGTCCTGGGCGCGGGCGCGGCACTGGTGGTCGACACCGGGTCGAGCCTCGGTGAGGGCGCCCGGTTGCGCGCGCAGGCGCAGGAGCTCGCCGGTCACCGTGTGACGCATCTCGCGCTGACCCACCCGCACTTCGACCACGTCTTCGGGGCGGCGGCGTTCGCGGGCGCGGAGGTGTACGGCGCGGTGGGCACGGACGCCCTGTTCGCGCGGGGCGGACAGGGGCGGGAGGCGCTGCGCTCGGACGCGGTGGCGGAGGGGCTGGCCGCGCGGCGGGCGGAGGAGGCGGCCGACGCGCTGGTCCCGGTCCGGCACGAGGTGTGCGGCGAGTGGACGCTCGACCTGGGCGGCGGCCGGCAGGTCCTGCTCGCCGACGTGGGCCCCGGGCACACGGCCCACGACCTCGCCGTGCTGGTGCCGGGCGACCCGGAGGTGGTCTTCTGCGGCGACCTGGTCGAGGAGTCCGGCCGGCCGCAGGCGGGCCCCGACGCCGTACCGTCGCACTGGCCCGCCGCGCTGGACCGGCTGCTCGACCTCGGGGGCGAGGACGCGCTGTACGTCCCCGGTCACGGAGCGGTGGTGGACGCGGCGTTCGTCCGGGCCCAACGGGACGCGCTGGCCGCCCGGTTCGGCGTGTCGCGCTGATCACGGCGCGCCCACTCCTCGTATCGTCGTCAGAATGCGCCAGTACTCCGCCGACCTGACCCCTCCGTGGAAGAAACCGCAGCCGGTACCGGAGGTCCCGGCCGACCCCGGCCTGGTGGTCGAGGAGCCCGGCACCGGGTTCTGCGGCGCGGTGACCGGCTGCGAGGCGGGCACGGTGACCCTGGAGGACCGCTTCGGCAAACGCCGGGTCTTCCCGATGGAGCCGCGCGGCTTCCTGCTGGAGGGACGGGTGGTGACGCTGGTGCGGCCGTCGTCCGGTCCGGTACGGCCCACCCGGACGGCGTCCGGTTCGGTGGCGGTCCCGGGGGCACGCGCGCGGGTGGCCCGCGCCGGGCGCATCTACGTCGAGGGGCGGCACGACGCCGAGCTGGTCGAGAAGGTGTGGGGCGACGACCTGCGCGTCGAGGGCGTGGTCGTGGAGTACCTGGAGGGCGTGGACGACCTGCCGTCGGTCGTCGCCGACTTCGCGCCGGGGCCGGACGCGCGACTGGGCGTCCTGGTGGACCACCTGGTGCCGGGTTCGAAGGAGTGGCGGATCGCGGAGTCGGTGACGAGCGAGCACGCGCTGGTCGTCGGCCATCCCTACATCGACATCTGGGAGGCCGTGAAGCCGTCGTCGCTCGGCATCGCCGCCTGGCCCCGGGTGCCGCACGGCCAGGACTGGAAGACGGGCGTGTGCCGGGCCCTGGGCTGGCCGACGGAGAACACCGGGGCGGTCTGGCAGGCGATCCTGGCGCGGGTGGGGTCGTACAGGGACCTGGAGCCGGAGTTGCTGGGCAGTGTGGAACGACTCATTGATCACGTGACCGTGTCTTGAGCGTCGTCCGGTCGTTGACGGACCGGGCCTGGTGGGCTGCTCTCCGCAGTGGCGGAGAGCAGCCCACCAGGCCCGGTCCGTCGATCAGCTCGTCCACACGGCCGAGCACGTCCTGTCCCCCGCCGAAGCGGGGATGACCCCTCAGTCCACCAGGTCCCGCACCACCGCGTCCGCCAGCAGCCGCCCGCGCAGCGTCAGCACCGCGCGCCCGTCCTCGTACGGCCCCTCCTGGAGGAGCCCGTCGGACAGGGCCCGGCGCGACGCCGCGAGCCCCGCCTCACGCAGCAGCGACAGCGGGACGCCTTCCCGG
>NZ_JAGMUE010000183.1:0-2836 GCF_019049165.1 Streptomyces sp. AC627_RSS907 | reverse complement strand
GGACGCGCTCCACCCGGCGGTCCTCGGCCGTCAGGACCTCCCGCCCGGCCCCCGGCGACTTCCCCGCCGCCAGTGCCCCGGCGTACGCCCCCGGATGCTTCACGTTCCACCACCGCACCCCACCCACGTGGGAGTGGGCTCCCGGCCCCGCGCCCCACCAGTCGGCGCCGCGCCAGTACAGCTCGTTGTGCAGGCAGCGCCCCGCGTCGGACGTGGCCCAGTTCGACACCTCGTACCAGTCGAAGCCCGCCGCCGACAGCGTCTCCTCGGCGATCAGGTACCGGTCGGCGTGCACGTCGTCGTCGGTCATGGGCACCTCCCCGCGCCGGATGCGCCGCGCGAGCCGGGTGCCCTCCTCCACGATCAGGGCGTACGCCGAGACGTGGTCGGGTCCGGCGCCGAGCGCGGCGTCGAGGGAGGCACGCCAGTCGTCGTCGGACTCACCGGGGGTGCCGTAGATCAGGTCCAGGTTGACGTGGTCGAAGCCCGCCGCGCGGGCCTCGGCGACGCAGGCCTCCGGGCGGCCCGGCGTGTGGGTGCGGTCCAGCACCTTCAGCACGTGCTGCCTCGCGCTCTGCATGCCGAAGGAGATCCGGTTGAAGCCGCCCTCGCGCAGGGTGGCGAGGTACGCCGGGTCGACCGACTCGGGGTTGGCCTCCGTCGTCACCTCCGCGTCGGCCGCGAGGCCGAACTCGTCGCGGATCGCGCGCAGCATCCGCACCAGGTCGCCGGCGGCCAGCAGGGTGGGCGTACCGCCGCCGACGAAGACCGTGCGGACCTCGCGGGGGTCGTCGCCGAGCACCTTGCGGGCCAGGCGGACCTCGTCGACGAGCGTCTCGGCGTAGTTGTCCCGGGAGGCGAGGACGCCGCCGGTGCCGCGCAGCTCGGTGGCGGTGTAGGTGTTGAAGTCGCAGTAGCCGCAGCGGGTCGCGCAGTACGGGACGTGCAGGTAGAAGCCGAGGGGGCGGTCGGCGGCCCCGGCGAGCGCGGGCGCGGGCAGGGCGCCGTCGGCGGGGACGGGTTCGCCGTCGGGGAGTGCGGAGGGCATGCGTTCCATTGTCCCGTACGGCCGCGGTTACTCCGCTTGCAGCACCAGCAGCGCCAGGTCGTCCTCCGGGGGCCGGGGCCCGAACCCGTGCACCAGTCGCGTGATGCGCTCGGCGACCAGCTCGGCGTCCAGCCCCGCACACCCGGCGAGCGCCGCGGCGAGCCCGTCCCCGTCGTCGAACTGGCGGGAGCCGCTGCGCCGCTCGGTGACGCCGTCCGTGACGCACAGCAGGGTGTCGCCGGACCGCAGCTCGAAGGTCTCGCTGGTGTACGTCGCGTCCTCGATGACTCCGAGGAGGGTCTGCGGCTGCGCGACCGCGCGGACGGTGCCGTCGGGTGAGAGGAGGAGGGGCAGCGGATGCCCGGCGGAGGCGAGGGTGCAGCGGACGCCGCCGTCGAAGGGGACGAGTTCGCCGTAGAGCAGGGACAGGAAGCGGGTCTGCGGTCCGTCGCCCGGGGCAACCGGACGGCCGCCGACGGCGACCAGGGCGCGCGCGGCGGCGTCCGCCGCCTCCGTGGCGTCGTCGAGGAGGAGCTGGTTGAGACGGTCGAGGACGTCGGGGACCCCGTACTGCTCGCGGGCCAGCAGCCGCAGCCAGGGCCGGGCCAGCCCGATGACGACGGCGGCCTCGGGGCCCTTGCCCTGGACATCGCCGACGGTGAAGCACCAGCGGCCGTCGCCGGCCGGGAAGAGGTCGTAGAAGTCGCCGCTGGGGCCGCCCTTGTCGCACGGTTCGTAGACGAGGGCGCTGCGCACGCCGGGGATCTCGGCGACGGCGCCGGGCAGCAGGCCGCGCTGGAGGACGGCGCTGATCGTGGCCTGCCGGGCGTACTGGCGGGCGGCGCCGATGGCGAGCGCCACCCGGCGGCTGAGATCCTCGACGAGGCCGCTGATCTCCTCGGGGAAACAGGGGACGCCGGACCGCCCGATGACCAGGGTGCCCAGCGGCCTGCCGCCGGCGACCAGGCGGTAGGCGAGGGCGGCGCCGTGCGCGTCCCGCGGGCCGAGTGCCTCGCCGGGCCAGGGGTGGGGGACGGGACCGGAGCGCCACGGTTCGCGGGGGCGGGGCGGTTCCTTCTCCAGGACCCGGCGCAGGTCCTCGACGCGGCTCTCGCTGGCGTGCCAGACGCGGGCCAGCCGTGCTCCCACGGCCGCGTGGGGGTCGTCGCTCCAGGCGCCCCGGGCCAGGGACTCGTCCTCCAGCCAGACGCCGCACCAGTCGGCCAGACGCGGCACGATCAGCTGTCCGGTGAGCGAGGCGACCAGGTCCTCGTCGAGTTGCCCGGCGAGGAGGTCGGAGGCCTCGGCGAGGAAGGACAGGGCGCCACGGCCGAGCCACTCCCGGTCGCGGACCCCGCGCCGCCGGACCCCGGCCGGGTCGTTCCAGGGGCCGCCCCCGGCCGTGTGGTCCCGCCAGTCCGGCCAGGGCGGGAGGTCCCATGACCCGGGACCCGGAGCACGCCCGGGGTGCGCCGGGCGGCCGGGGTCTGCCACGTGCCAAGGGGCTGTCGCGTGCCCGGGGGCTGCCGCGTGCCCAGGGGCTGCCGCGTGCCCGGGGTCCGTCGGGCGGTCGGCGTCTGCCGCGTGCCCGACGTCTGCCACGCGTCGGACATCGGCCGGGCGGCCGGGGACTGCCGGGCTGTCCGGCCCTCCCGTCCCTCCCGGCCCTCCCGTCCGAAGCGGCGCTTCGGATCCGCCGGGCCCTTGGGACCCGTCAGTCTCGCCAGACCGAAGCGGCCCGTCAGACCGAAGTGGCCCGTCAGTCCCACCGATCCCATCGGCCCCGCC
>NZ_JAGMUE010000018.1:0-735 GCF_019049165.1 Streptomyces sp. AC627_RSS907 | reverse complement strand
GATCTGTAGTGGACGAACACGTCCGCACCACCGTCGACCGCGATGAAGCCGTACCCCTTCTCCGCGTTGAACCACTTGACGGTGCCCTGAGCCATTCCTAACTCCCCTATTGCTGGCCCTTGCGCAGGACCGCACTCCGCGGACCCGGGTCAGACCTCACCCCTGAGAAACCCCTCCCATGCGGAAAGGGGACCCCTGGGGCGTGCGCCGGAACGCGTCGACCGCCGCTGAATGTATCTGCCCAGATGCCCAGAGCAACAGGTCAATCGGACGAGAATTCTGGGCGCGCGTCATCGACCATACGAGGTGAACTCCGGTGATTACCGGTCAAGTCGGGCCGGACATGGCGGGAGCAACCCAGCAAATCATGTCCACACTTCACGCACATTTTGACGAGCCGCTGCCGCTTCCGCGTGCGGGCCCGTAAGAGAGGGAGGGAGATCAGTTCAACCTTATCGCGGTTTCAAACACGGAATTGCCCCGTCCGCTTTCTCGTGGACGGGGCAATTCGGGCAGCTCGCGATGCGGAATGCGCGGGTCAGCCGCCGGCGACGGCGGGAATGATGGAAATGCCCGCGCCGTCCGGCGTCGCCGTCTCAAGTCCCTGGGCGAAGCGCACGTCGTCGTCGTTGACGTACACGTTCACGAAGCGGCGCAGCTTGCCCTGGTCGTCGAGCACCCGGGCGGCGATGCCCTGGTGGTTCTTCTCCAGGTCCGCCAGCACCTCGCCGAGGG
>NZ_JAGMUE010000182.1:0-559 GCF_019049165.1 Streptomyces sp. AC627_RSS907 | reverse complement strand
CCGTCAGGGACTCGGCGATGGTTGCCCGGTGCCACGGGTGGGGCGAAGGTGTGACGGACAACGGGGCTGACGCTAAGCGGGACGTGTTTTGATCGGCAAACAGAACCGGCCGTTTGTTGCGCACGCCACACGGCAGACAGGCAGCCTCTCCCGCAAAACAGACAAACCGAGAGGCCCTGGCATCCCACTTGACACCAGGGTCTCTTAACGGCTCATCAGCAACAGGAGCTCCTGCCTCCGCCCCGGACACGCGGGGCAATCCGGGCGCCCACGCCGCTCTCTGGGGCACGGTCAGGTACCGGGCGGCGCTCCGCTACGTCCTGGCGTACGCCACCCGCTCCACCGCTCGCGTGCTCGCCCGCACCTCCCGGCATCTGGGGACCGCGGCAGCCGCCCCGGCCCCGTGGACCGCTCGACGCGCCTCCCGGCGCTCCGGGCGCTGACGGCACGGGCAGCGCGGGCGGCACGGGCGGCGCAGGGCCGGGCCCGGGCCGGACGGCACCTGACGGCTCGCCAGCCCGGCTCGGGCCACCGGGGTGTCCCGCCGCTAACCGCTAGC
>NZ_JAGMUE010000181.1:0-779 GCF_019049165.1 Streptomyces sp. AC627_RSS907 | reverse complement strand
GGTGAGGCGGATACCCGACGTGCGGGTGATCTGCCGAGCAGACAAGTCTGGCAGACTGTTCTTCTATGGGTGAAGCGATTTCGAGGACTCCGGAAGGCCGGACGGCAGCTCTCCCGCCACCCATCGAGGAGCGCGCGGAAGAGGCCGGTCCGCCGGTCGCGCGCACCCGTCTGGCCCGGCTCCGCGCGCCCCGCAGGCCCCGGCTGTGGTTCGAGATCCTGCTCATCGCGGTGAGCTACTGGACGTACTCGCTGATCCGCAACGCGGTGCCGGCGCACAAGGACACCGCGCTGCGCAACGCCCACTGGATCTGGGACGCCGAGCAGTCCCTAGGGCTGGCCGTGGAGCGCGGCGTGAACCACGGCGTCGACTCGGTCACCTGGCTGATCGTCGGCATGAACTACTACTACGCCACGCTCCACTTCGTGGTGACGATCGGCGTCCTGGTGTGGCTCTACCGCTGGCATCCCGGGCGGTACGCGGCGATCCGCCTGGTGTTGTTCGCCACCACCGGCGTGGCCCTGGTCGGCTTCTTCTTCTTCCCGCTGGCCCCGCCCCGGCTGATGCCGGACATGGACTTCATCGACACCGTGCTGGTCCACCGCACCTGGGGCTCGCTGGCCTCGGGGAACCTGGCCGAGGTGTCCAACCAGTACGCGGCCATGCCCTCGATGCACATCGGCTGGTCGACCTGGTGCGGGATCACCATCTCCGCGCTGGCCCGGCCGCGCTGGGTCAAGACGCTCGGCGTGCTGTACCCGGTGGCCACGATGGTGGTG
>NZ_JAGMUE010000180.1:0-630 GCF_019049165.1 Streptomyces sp. AC627_RSS907 | reverse complement strand
GTCGACGAGGGCGCGGCGGCCGGCGCGCTGGAACCGCCGGCCACCCTCCTCGCCCGCTGGCGCGCCGGCCGCGCCGCGCTCAGCGAACTCCTCGCCGCGCGGCCCGAGGGCGCGAAGCTGCCGTGGTACGGGCCGCCGATGGGTGTCGCCTCGATGGCGACCGCCCGGCTGATGGAGACCTGGGCGCACGGGCAGGACGTGGCGGACGCGCTCGGCGTGCGCCGCACGCCCACCGCGCGGCTGCGGCACATTGCCCACATCGGCGTACGGGCGCGCGACTACGCCTATGCGATCAATCAACTCGGCCCACCGAAAGAAGAGTTCAGGGTGGAGCTGGTGGCCCCCGACGGGGCGCTGTGGACGTACGGGCCGCCCGAGGCGTCCCAGCGCGTCAGCGGGCCCGCGCTGGACTTCTGCCTGCTCGTCACGCAGCGCGCGCACCGCGACGACCTGGCCCTACGGGTGGACGGCGGCGAGGCCAGGCGCTGGCTCGGCATCGCCCAGGCGTTCGCCGGCCCGCCGGGCGCGGGCCGCCCCGCCGGAAGCCTGGCCGGCGCCGCCGTGGCCGCCGCGCACGGCGCGGGCCCAGGCGCGCACGCGGCGGTGTCTCCGGCCGCCGACAGCGACGGG
>NZ_JAGMUE010000179.1:0-579 GCF_019049165.1 Streptomyces sp. AC627_RSS907 | reverse complement strand
TCAGACGTTGGGGACGGTGGGGAAGTCGAGTTCGGTGTTGGCCCAGCGGTTGAAGGTGTTGGTGTAGGTGTTGAGGGCGATGTGGAGGGGTAGTTCGGCGAGTTCGGTGTCGGTCCATCCGGCTTGCTGGGCGGTCTTCCAGTTGGTGTCGCTGACCACGCCGACCTGTGCCACTGCTTCTCGTACGACGTTGAGGAGGGCGTCGAGTTTGGGGTCGAAGGAGGCGTCGCCGCTGCGGATGGCGAGGATCTGTTCGGTCGTGAGGCCGCTTTGGCGTGCGGTGGCGGTGTGTGCGGCCTGGCAGTAGTCGCAGTCGTTCTCGTGGCCGACGACCAGGGCGATGGCTTCCTGGGTGCGGGTGTCCAGGGTGGCGTGCTGGGTGACGGTGGACTTCAGGGCGAGGAAGCCGTGCAGGACGGCCGGGGAGGCGGCCATGTGGCCGAAGATGTTGAAGACCTTGCCGTTGGGCAGGGCGAGGGAGGCGAGGGCCTGGCGGCTGTTCTCGGGGGCGTCGTGGACGGTGTGCAGCGGGATGCGGGACATGGCGGTCGGGTTCCTTTTCTCGGGGAGGGGTGGGTG
>NZ_JAGMUE010000178.1:0-2782 GCF_019049165.1 Streptomyces sp. AC627_RSS907 | reverse complement strand
CCGGCGGCCCCCTCGACCCCACCCGCCCCTTCGTCCGCCCGCACGCCCCCTGGCCCGACCGCGCCCGCACCCCCGCACCCCGGCCGGCGGCCCCCGTGCCGCCCGCCGCCGGGGCGGGGAAGCCGGACGTCGCCGGCGCGGTCGACGACGTCAAGCGCCTCCTCGGCGAGGGCCGCATCACCCAGGCCGTCGACATCCTCGGCGCCATCCTGCCCGCCGCCGCCGAACAGCACGGCGAGCGCTCCCCGGTCGTGCGCACCCTGCGCCGGCAGTACGCGGCCACCCTCATGGACGACGGCCAGTACCGGCGCGCCCTGCCCGAGCTGCGCCGCCTCGCCGACGAACGCGCCGCCGAGGCCGGCCAGGCCGACCCGCAGTCCCTGCGCCACCGCTACGACGCCGCCCAGTGCCTGGAACAGCTCGGCGAACCGGCGGCCGCCCTCGCCGAGTACCGGGCGCTGCTGCCGTACTACGAGAACCAGTACGTCGCCGGCGACCCCGACCTGGCGCACGACGTCCGGCGGCGCATCGGCCACCTGCTCCTCGCCCTGGGCGACCGCGCCGCGGCCCACGAGACGCTGGCCCGGCTGCTGCACGACGTGGAGCGCGTCCACGGCCCCGGCCACCCGCTCGTGGCCGAGATCGGGCGCACGCTCCAGTGGCTCGGTCAGGTACGCGGCTGACCACCGTCACCCCGGCCGGGGCGAGGCGGTGCCGGAAGTCCCGGCGAATCGTTGGTCGAATGGGTTGGCCAGAGACGGGCCACTGCCTACCATCGATCACCGCAAGACTTTGTGCACCGCCGCACAATCTCCAACGGGAGGTTTCCTTGCACCGCCGCCGTCGCTCCGCGCTCCTCCTCGCCGCCGCGATCGCCGCCGCGGCACCCCTGCTCACCGCCTGCGGCGACGACGCCCATCCGGGCGCGGCGGCCGTCGTGGGCGACCAGAGGATCACCGTCGCCCAGCTGGAGCACCGTGTCGACGAGGTGCGCGAGGCGCAGCGGGCCGCCGTCCCGGACGAGGAGCAGTACCAGCAGGTCGTCGCCAGGACCGGCGGGCTCACCCGCGACACCCTGCACGGCATGGTCCTCGACCGGGTGCTGCACCGCGCCGCCGAGGACGCGGGCGTGAGCGTCACCCGCAAGGAGGTCGGGGAGATGCGTGCCGGCCTGGAGCGGCAGGCCGGCGGCGCCAAGGAGCTGGAGACCGTCTGGCTGCAGCAGTACGGCGTCGCCCCGGAGCGTCTCGATGACAACCTCCGCATCCAGCTGGAGGCCCAGAAGCTCGCCGAGAGCCTCGGCACCGACACCGGCCGGCCCGAGTTCTGGCAGGCCCTGTCCCGGGCCTCCGAGAAGCTGGACGTCGACCTCAACCCCCGCTACGGCGCCTGGGACGTCCGCAAGAGCAGCCGCGTCGACAGCAAGGTGCCGTGGGTGCGGGAGATCACGGCGGCGCAGGCGCAGCAGCCGGCGTAAGGACCTGCCGGGGCTGTCCGGGCCGTCCGCCCGTGGACGGTCACCGGCGGGCAGCCGCCTGTGGACAGCCCGTGTGGACAGCCCGTGTGGACAGCCCCTGTGGACGACTCGGGGTGCTGTCCGCCGGGTGCGTTACGTTCTGAGCGTGAACGCAACCAGCGCCGACACCGCTCCCGGCACCGCCCCCGACCCGGGCCGCATCGTCCTGCTCACCACCAGCCACCGCGTCGCCCCGGGTCTGCTGTCCTGGCCCGCCTGGCAGGCCCTGCGCACCGCCGACCGGGTGCTGTGCGCCGACGGAGCGCACCCGCAGCTGCCGTATCTGCGCGAGGCGGGCATACGGGTCGACGAGGCCGCGCCGACCGCCGAGGAACTGGTCGCCGCCTGCTTCGGCGGTCACACGGTGGTGGTGGTCGCGACCGGTGAGGGCGACCCCGCCCTCACCGACGGACTGGCCCGCCTCGCCGGCTCCGGCCGTGTCCCCATGCCGGAGCTGGAACTGCTGCCCGCCTCCTACGACCTGCCGGGCGCCCGCCTGCTCGACCTCGTCCAGGTCATGGACCGCATCCGCGTGGAGTGTCCCTGGTCGTCACAGCGCACCCACGAGGGCCTCGCCAAGTACGCCATCGAGGAGGCGTACGAACTCGTCGAGGCGATCGAGGACGGCGACCGCGACGAACTGCGCGAGGAACTGGGCGACGTCCTGCTCCAGGTCGTCTTCCACGCCCGCATCGCCGAGGAGGACCCCGACGCCCCGTTCTCCGTCGACGACGTGGCCGGCGCCATCGTCACCAAACTGATCCACCGCCATCCGCACGTCTTCGGCGACGAGACGGCACACACCCCCGAGGAGGTCCGGGAGCACTGGCTGCGCACCAAGGCGGCCGAGAAGCAGCGCACCTCGGTCACCGAAGGCGTCCCCCTCGGCCAGCCCGGCCTCGCCCTCGCGGCCAAGCTCGCCTCCCGGGTGCGCACGGCCGGGCTCCCCGTGCCCCTCCCCTCCGGCGAGGGCGTGGGCTACGAACTGCTCGCCCTGGCGGCCCGCGCCGAGGCCGAGGGCACGGACCCGGAGGCGGCCCTGAGAGCGGCGGCACGGGCGTACCGGGACGCGATCCTGGCGGCCGAGGGGCTCGGCGGAGCGGACCACGGGGCGGACTGACCGGCACCGACGGCGGGGGAGGGGACGCCCCGTGCGTCCCGGACGGCCCCGGATACGGTCAGGGGGTGACCGACCTGCCCACGCCCGCCCGCCCCGAGCCCGCCCGCCCCGAGCCCGCCCGGCCCGCGCCCGCCCGCCCCGAACCC
>NZ_JAGMUE010000177.1:0-658 GCF_019049165.1 Streptomyces sp. AC627_RSS907 | reverse complement strand
GCAACACCCTGGAGTACACCACCGCCATGGAGGAGGTGGACGAGGACACCTGGCACCCTCACGTCTACGACGCCTCGCGGGCGGAGGTGACCGACCAGTGGGGCACCTCGAACCCCTGGGACGAGCAGGTGGCGAAGGAGTCGCTCAACGACCCCGACCGCGGGTGCTTCGTCGCTCCCCCGCTGTGAGAACCCACCTGCCCGACAGCCCGCCCAGGCCCGCGCCCGCGCCCCGGCCGCCCGAGGCGCGCGCCGCCGACGCGAGAGCGGCGTCACGCCGGTGCCAGGGGTTCGAGGGCCGCTATGTCCGCCAGTGACATGCCCATCCGCTGATGGAGGAAGCGGACGATGGTCCAGTGTGGCAGCGCGCCCTCGTCGAACGGGCCGAACTCCCGGCAGTACAGCGGTATCCAGCGCAGTGCCTCTTCCATCGCCTGCTCGCGGCCGGGGGCCTGCTGGTAGCTCTCGTAGGCGATGCTGCGGTGCTCGATGAAGAAGCGCCCCGGCAGCCGCTCCTCGCACAGCGTGCGGTACTCGCGGGTCTGGAGGATCAGATAGTGCCAGATCTCGTCGATGTCCTGCTCGACGGGGAGGAACAGCCCGCTGAGCTGGTCGCGATGGCGCGAGACGAGGTACAGGTACCGCAGGCACTCGGTGAC
>NZ_JAGMUE010000176.1:0-691 GCF_019049165.1 Streptomyces sp. AC627_RSS907 | reverse complement strand
GGGACAGCCGCTCGGCCAGGATGCGCGAGCCCTCGAGGGTGCGCTGCTGGCGCTCCTTGAACTCCTCCGAGGCCGCCATCTTGAAGGCGACGGCCTTCGCCGCGATCACGTGCTCCAGCGGGCCACCCTGCTGACCGGGGAAGACCGCCGAGTTGATCTTCTTGGCGAGTTCGGCCGTGGACAGGATCACGCCGCCGCGCGGGCCGCCGAGCGTCTTGTGCGTGGTGGTGGTCACCACGTGCGCGTGCGGCACCGGCGAGGGGTGCAGGCCCGCGGCGACCAGGCCGGCGAAGTGTGCCATGTCCACCATCAGGTACGCGCCGACCTCGTCGGCCACCCGGCGGAAGGCCGCGAAGTCGAGCTGGCGCGGGTACGCGGACCAGCCGGCCACGATCAGCTTCGGCCGGTGCTCCTTGGCCAGCCGCTGGACCTCGTCCATGTCGACCTGACCGGTCTGCTCGTCCACGTGGTAGGCGACCACGTTGTAGAGCTTGCCGGAGAAGTTGATCTTCATGCCGTGGGTCAGGTGCCCGCCGTGCGCGAGGTTCAGGCCCATGATCGTGTCGCCGGGCTTGAGCAGCGCGAACATCGCGGCGGCGTTGGCCTGGGCGCCCGAGTGCGGCTGCACGTTGGCCGCCTCGGCGCCGAACAGCGCCTTGATGCGGTCGATGGCGATCTGCTCGATGACGTC
>NZ_JAGMUE010000175.1:0-859 GCF_019049165.1 Streptomyces sp. AC627_RSS907 | reverse complement strand
CGCGGGCCAACGAGCCGGCGCGGGTGGCGCGCTGGTGCTTGCCGGTGCCCTTGTCGGGGCGCCAACCGGTGCTGAGCCGGTTCTGCGCCTCGGACAGCGCCTGCGCGAGCCGCACGTGCTCGGCCTGCTGCTGCTCGTACTCCGCCGCCCAGCGGGCCCGTTCGGCCGCGCGGCCCTCCCGGTACCCGTCGTACCCGCCGCCGTAGACGCGCGGCCGGCCGTCCCGGGTGGGGTCCAGGTCGAGCACGTGGGTGGCCACGTCCGCGAGCAGCGCCCGGTCGTGGCTGACCACGACGGAGCCGCCGGCGTGCGCGCGCAGCCGCTCGGTGAGGAAGTGGAGCCCGGCGAGGTCGAGGTGGTTGGTCGGCTCGTCCAGGAGCAGGAAGTCGTCGTCGGCGCCGAGCAGGCAGGCCAGCCGGACCCGGTAGCGCTGGCCGATGGAGAGCGTGTCGAGCGGCCGGGCGCGGTCGCTGACCGCGCCGAGGCCGGCGAGCGCCACGTCGACCCGGCGGTCGGCGTCCCAGGCGTCCAGCGCCTGCGCCGCCTCCAGGGCGTTCGCGTACGTCGCGTCGGCGCCGGGCCGGCCGGCGGCCAGGGCGGCAGCGGCGGAGTCGAGGTCGCGTACGGCGGCGCGGGCGTCGGCAAGGTGTTCGTCGATGAAGTCGCCGACGGTGCGCCCGTCGTCGGCGGGCATCTGCTGTTCTGCCAGCGCGAGGGTCCCCACGCGGTGCACGGTCCCCGCGTCCGGCACCAGGGCGCCGGCCAGGACGTGCAGCAGGGTGGACTTGCCGCGGCCGTTCTCGCCGACGACGCCCCAGCGCGACCCTGGCGAGACCTGGAGATCGAGGTGGCGCAGCAC
>NZ_JAGMUE010000174.1:0-361 GCF_019049165.1 Streptomyces sp. AC627_RSS907 | reverse complement strand
ACACCCAAGTAGCACGGGGCCCGAGAAATCCCGTGTGAATCTGGCGGGACCACCCGCTAAGCCTAAATATTCCCTGGTGACCGATAGCGGATAGTACCGTGAGGGAATGGTGAAAAGTACCGCGGGAGCGGAGTGAAATAGTACCTGAAACCGTGTGCCTACAAGCCGTGGGAGCGTCGGGTGGGAGCTTGCTTCCATCTCGTGACTGCGTGCCTTTTGAAGAATGAGCCTGCGAGTTTGCGGTGTGTTGCGAGGTTAACCCGGGTGGGGTAGCCGTAGCGAAAGCGAGTCCGAATAGGGCGTTTGAGTAGCACGCTCAAGACCCGAAGCGGAGTGATCTAGCCATGGGCAGGTTGAAGCG
>NZ_JAGMUE010000173.1:0-955 GCF_019049165.1 Streptomyces sp. AC627_RSS907 | reverse complement strand
GGACGGCTGCCATGTCATCGAGCAGCAGCCTCCAGGTCAGCGGCCCGGCCGCGGGCCTGACCGTACTCGTCTACGAGGCGGTCGAGACGTACGGTCTCGGCGCCCTCGGCGTCATCGTGCTGGCCAGCGGACTGGCCCAACTCGCCCTCGGCGCACTGGGATTCGGCCGCTGGTTCCGCGCCATCTCCATATCCGTCGTCGAGGGCATGCTCGCCGGCATCGGCCTGGTCATCATCGCCGGCCAGTTGTACGCCATGGGCGACATCACCGCGCCCAAGACCGGCCTCGACAAGATCACCGGGCTGCCCGGTCTGGTCGGCGACATCGCCGGGAGCGGCGACGCGCTGATCGCCTTCGCGGTCGGCGCCGGCGTCGTGGCGATCCTCGCCACCTGGCCGTACCTGCCCGCGAAGGTACGGGTCGTACCCGGCGCGCTGGCCGCCGTCCTGCTGGCCACCGGCGTGACCGCGCTGGCCGACCTGTCGATCGCCAAGGTCAAGGTGCAGGGCCTGCTCGACTCGGTGAACGTGCCGGGCGGCGACGACTTCGACGACCTGGCCCAGGTCGGGCTCATCGGCACCATCGTGGCCTTCACCCTCATCGCGTCCGCCGAGAGCCTGTTCAGCGCGGCGGCGGTGGACCGGCTGCACGACGGGCCGCGAACCGACTACGACAAGGAGCTGATGGCGCAGGGCGCGGGCAACACGCTCTGCGGCGTGCTCGGCGCGCTGCCGATGACCGCGGTCATCGTGCGCAGCTCGGCCAACGTGCACGCCGGGGCCGTCACCAAGGCGTCCCGGGTGCTGCACGGCGTGTGGCTGCTGCTCTTCGCCGCGCTGCTGCCGGCCGTCATCGGCCTCATCCCGCTCGCCGCGCTCGCCGGCGTCCTGGTGCACGCGGGGTGGAAACTGCTGCCGCTGGGCCACCTGGTGCCGATGTGGCGCAAGCACCGTGG